>JAISAZ010000019.1 GCA_031266435.1 Accumulibacter sp. | reverse complement strand
ACTCCGCACCCGGAAGTCATCGAGATTCTGATAAAAGCCGGTTGCAAGGTGACGGACCTCGGCTCCCAATCGCTGTTGCAGGCGACGTACAACCCCAACCCGGCGGTCCTCGCCGCCGTCCTGCGTTACAAGCCGGACCTGAAGGCCGAGGCCTACGCGCTCGGGTCGGCGCTGAGCATCCTCGCCTCCGACGAGCCGGCGGTCTTCCGCAAGGAACATTTCCGCCTGCTTCTGGAAGCCGGAGCCGACCCCAACGGCGCTTCCGGCCCGCGCGGTAAAACGCCGCTTCAGCAGGCCGCGTTTTACCGCAACATCGACGCCGCCCGAATGCTCCTCGATGCCGGGGCAAATCCCGCGCTGACCGGCCGGACGCGCGAGAGCGCTCTGGATATCGCCGTGGGCAGGGAGGCGTACGACCTGGCGATGCTCTTGCTCGAAGCCGGCGGTCTGACGAACGACGGTCGCGGCGCGCTGTACGCTCTCGCCCGGAATACGACGACCGACATCGCGCTGACACGCAAACTCGTCGTGGCGGTCGGGGCGGAGAGCGAAGCCGCCGCCGATGCCGTCGCTGACTCTGTCAGGCACGGAAACACGGCGACGGTGCGTACGCTCCTCGACGCGGGCGCGCGCGGCCCCGACACCGTGACCACGATGAACGCCGCGCTCTTCGCCGCCGTCACCGAACACCCCAACAACGCGCGCGCCCCCAGGGACAAACCCGAAATCGTCGCCTTGTTGCTCGAACGCGGCGCCAATCCGGGCGCGCGCTTCTCGGCTTCGGATTTCGGGCCGGAAGAAGTCAGGCGTCGCTGGAGCTCGCGCTTCGGCAACGTTTGGGGCGCCGTCGAAGCCAGTGTGCTCCACATGGCCGCGAGCCATGGGCTGACCCAAACCGTCGCCCTTTTGCTCGCCGCCGGCGCGCCTGCGGATGCGACCGACCGGCGGGGACAGACGCCTTTGTATTGGGCGTCGTCGTACGGCTCGCTCTCCGAGGACGCCTACAACCGAGGTCGGCCCGAACGTCTGGCCGCGTGCGCGGATGCGGCGGCGCTCCTGCTCAAAGCCGGCGCCGACCCTCTGCGGGAAGAAAAAAACGGCTGGTCTCCCCTTCTGGCCGGCCTCTCGAATCCGCAACTGACCGCCTTGTTTCTCAAGGCGCCCCGCGTGAAGGCCGGCGTCAACGCCGTCACCGGTAGCGCTTGGTCGCCGCTGACTTACGCCGCCAGCCACGAACGGCTCGCGGAATCGATCCCGCCGCTCCTGGCCGCGGGGGCGAACCCGAAGAAGCCCGACGCCACGGGCGGTCTGCCGCTCTTCATCGCGCTGGAAAACAAAAACGGCAAGGCGGCGGCGTATCTCACAGCCGTCCCCTAGTCCCTCTCAGACGCATTCGTACTTTCCAGATGAATAAAAGCACCGAGACCCCATGAAAAGCGACGGACTGACTTCGAGTCATTTTTTGCTGGAGATCGGCCTGAAGGTGGACGAGGTGGCCTCGTTCGACGAATACCCCTTCTCGCTGCCGGTCGTGCGCCATTTTCGGGAAAACACTTTATCGCTACACCCGAAGCTGACTTTTTTCGTCGGAGAAAACGGCAGCGGCAAATCGACCCTGCTCGAAGCGATCGCGATCGCGTGGGGCTTGAACCCGGAAGGCGGGACGCGGAATTTCGGCTTTTCGACGCGGAATTCGCATTCGACACTGTACCAGTACCTGCGCATGGCGAGAGGCTACCGCCGCGCCAAAACCGACTTTTTTCTGCGCGCCGAGAGTTTCTACAACGTGGCGAGCGCAATCGACGGCTATGGCGTCGCCGATTCGTACGGCTCTCGTTCGCTGCACGAACAATCGCACGGCGAATCCTTTTTCGCGCTCGTTCAGAATCGTTTTACCGCCAACGGTTTCTACATTCTCGACGAACCCGAAGCGGCGCTCTCTCCGGTACGGCAGCTCGCACTGCTGGCGCGGCTGCACGAACTCTTGAATCAGGGTTCGCAATTCATCATCGCCACGCATTCGCCGATCCTGATGGCCTACCCCGATGCGGTGATCTACCAGATCGACGAGAACGGCGTCGCCGCGACGGCTTACGAGGCCACCGAACACTATCTCGTGACGCAGGCATTCCTGAACGACCCCAAACGCCAGATCGAACGCGTACTGGAATAGGGAATTTCATCGCCCGTGGCGACGCGCCCCCTCCTCGTTCCCGGCTGTTTTTTGCGGCGCCGTTTGATGATTTACGCGGCATTGGGCAGCGTCTCGTCCGTCGGCCTTGAAACACCTCATTTTTTGGGCTGAAAAACGCTGTTTTCCTTGCCTCCGCGCCGTGGATAAAGTAGCATTATGAGTTCAAGAGGCATTCTCAAAAACAGAAGAATGGAGCCGGAGTTCCTCGGGGCAAAATCCGGGATCGGGCATTCATATCGATAAGGATACCTCCCATTTTTTTTACTCAGTGAAAGGTGCTGCAATGTCTAACGAGAAACTACCTGACTCATCCAATCTGGATCAATGGAAACAGGCCGCGCTCAAGTCCGCCCCGAAAACCTCCACCGATCCCGCGAAGTGGCTCGAAGGCGTCAAATGGGTCACTCCTGAAGGTCTTGAAGTCAAACCCCTTTATACCAAGAAGGACTTAGAGAATCTGGAATTCTCGGACACGCTGCCGGGCTTCCCTCCCTACGTCCGTGGCCCGCAAGCCACGATGTATGCGGTTCGCCCCTGGACGATCCGTCAATACGCGGGCTTCTCCACCGCTGAAGCGTCGAACGCCTTCTATCGCAAGGTTCTGTCGACCGGCGGTCAAGGCGTCTCGGTCGCTTTCGACCTTGCCACCCACCGCGGCTACGACTCCGACAATCCACGCGTCGTCGGCGACGTCGGCAAGGCCGGTGTTGCGATCGACTCCGTCGAAGACATGAAGATTCTTTTCAACGAAATTCCGCTTGGAAAGATCTCGGTCTCGATGACGATGAACGGCGCGGTTCTGCCGATTCTGGCCGGCTACATCATCGCCGCCGAAGAACAGGGCGTTGAACAAAAAGACCTGAACGGAACGATTCAGAATGACATTCTGAAAGAGTTCATGGTTCGCAACACCTACATCTACCCGCCGGCACCGTCGATGCGCATCGTCGGCGACATCTTCCGTTACACCGCGAAGAACATGCCGAGGTTCAATTCGATCTCGATCTCCGGCTACCACATCTCCGAAGCCGGCGCGAGCCAAGCGCTTGAACTCGCCTTCACGCTGGCCGACGGGATCGAATACGTCAAGACGGGTATCGCTTCGGGTATGGACGTCGACGATTTCGCGGGCCGCCTGTCGTTCTTCTGGGCGACCGGGATCAACTTCTACCTCGAAATCGCCAAGATGCGCGCCGCGCGCCTCTTGTGGCACCGCATCATGACGAATTTCGGCGCGAAGAAAGAAAAGTCGAAGATGCTGCGGACGCACACGCAAACGTCTGGATGGTCGCTGACCGAACAGGATCCGTACAACAACGTGATCCGTACGACGATCGAAGCCCTCTCGGCCGTTTTCGGCGGAACGCAATCGCTGCACACGAATTCGTTCGACGAAGCCATCGCGCTGCCGAGCGACACGTCGTCGCGTATCGCGCGGAACACGCAGGTCATCATCCAGGAAGAAACGCACATCTGCAGCGTCGTCGACCCGTGGGCCGGTTCCTACCTGATGGAAACGCTGACCCAGCAAATGGGCGACAAGGCGTGGTCGATCATCGAAGAAGTTCAATCGATGGGCGGCATGGTCAAGGCGATCGAATCCGGTTGGGCCAAGATGCAGGTCGAAAGCTGCGCGGCGGAAACCCAAGCGCTCATCGATTCCGGCAAGAAGGTCATCGTCGGCGTCAACAAGTACCGTCTGCCGAAGGAAGACCTGGTCGACATCCTCGAAGTCGACAACAACGCCGTTCGTATCTCGCAAGTCGCGCGTCTTGAAAAGATCCGCGCGACCCGCGACGCCAAGGCCGTTCAGGAAGCTCTCGACGCGCTGACCGCCGTTGCCGAAGATCCGTCGAAGGGCAACCTGCTCGACATGACGATCAAGGCCGTTCGTCTGCGCGCGTCGGTCGGCGAAGTTTCGGACGCTCTGGAAAAGGTCTTCGGGCGTTACCGCGCCACCAACCAAACCATTTCGGGCGTTTATGGAGCTATCGTGGAAACTCAGGAAAGCTGGAAAGCCATCCAGGCGGATATCAAGAAGTTCGAAGAAGCGCACGGACGCCGTCCGCGCCTCATGGTCGCCAAGCTCGGTCAAGACGGCCACGATCGCGGTTCCAAGGTTGTCGCGACGGCTCTCGCCGACTTGGGCTTCGATATCGACGTCGGTCCGATGTTCCAAACGCCGGAAGAAGCCGCGCGTCTGGCGATCGAAAACGACGTTCATGCGATCGGCTGCTCCTCGCTCGCCGCTGGCCACAAGACCCTCGTTCCGCAACTCGTCGAAGCGCTCAAGCAACAGGGCTCCGATGACATCATCGTCGTCGTCGGCGGCGTTATCCCGCCGCAGGATTACGAGGCCGTGTTCGCTGCCGGTGCCAAAGCCGTATTTGGTCCCGGAACGCGTATCGAAGACGCCGCCAAGAAAGTCCTCGAAGAAATCAACAAGGCTTTCCCAGCCAAGTAAGCAATGAGGAACGAAATGGATGCAAAACTTTCGACGGGCGATGCGCTGTCGGCCGAAGACCAGGAACTTGTAGACGGTCTTCTGGCCGGGAAGCGTCGCCCGCTCGCGAAAACCATTACGTTGATCGAGTCTACGCTTCTTGCTCACCAGCAACGCGCCCGCAAAGTCGTCGCATCCATCCTGCCCCACACCGGACGTGCCATTCGTGTCGGCATTTCCGGTGTACCGGGCGCGGGAAAATCGACCTTCATCGAAGTTCTTGGAATCTGGCTGATCGAACACGGTCACAAGCTGGCGATCTTGGCCGTAGATCCCTCGTCCTCGCTTTCCGGGGGGTCGATACTCGGTGATAAAACGCGGATGGAGATGCTTTGCCAACACGAGGAAGCTTTCATTCGTCCGAGTCCGTCGGCTGGCTCGCTGGGCGGCGTCGCGGCAAAAACCCGCGAAGCGATGCTCGCGTGCGAAGCGGCGGGTTACGACGTCATTCTCGTCGAAACCGTCGGCGTCGGTCAGAGTGAAACGACCGTCGCCGGAATGGTCGATATGTTCACCCTGCTGCAATTGCCCAATCAGGGCGATGAATTGCAGGCGATCAAGAAGGGGATCGTCGAAATCGCCGACCTCGTCGCGATCAACAAGGTCGACCTCAACCCGCATCACGCCGCCGTTTGCATCGCACAGTGGAAGCAGGCGCTTCATATGTTGCGTCCGGCTTCGCCAAACTGGACGGTGCCCGTGGTCGGCCTGAGCGCTTTGAACAGGATCGGTGTGGACGAATTCTGGGGAGCGATCGCAAAGTTCCACGAGACCATGACGAAAACCGGCGAACTGGAACAAAAACGCCGGAATCAGGCGCTTTCCTGGATGTGGAGCATGATCGAAGGCGGCCTCAAGCAGCTTTTCCGAAACGACCCTCGCGTTGAAGCGGAATTGCCCAAAGTCGCGCAACAGGTCTCGCAAGGCCAGATTACTCCCGGAGCGGCTTCCGAGAAGCTCCTCGACTACGTCCGGCTGAGAAACTGAAGAGACATTCTTCAAGTATCAAGCAACGGCGGTCAATGACCGCCGTTTTTTTTGACTCCCCGTCAGGCGGAACCGACAAACGCCCACAATGGAAGTCCTTCCGCGCCGCCCACGTGAAGGAAGGGAATGCCCGCCGCACGCGCGCAAGGCGCGTCGGTTTCCAAATTGTCGCCGATGAACACGCACTCCTCCGGCTTCAGCTTCAAATAGCGCAGCGCGTCAAACGCAAGGGCAGGGTCGGGTTTTCCGAAAACACGCGGCTGCAAGCCGGGATGAACGGCGCCGAGCAAGGCCAGAAAACATCCCGTCTCCAGGTAGACGGCGCTTTTCCCCGGATGGACGAGGTCGTGGTTGGCGCAGTACAGGGGTGCGCCTGAGCGCACCGCATTCGCCGCGCCTTCCAAGCGCGCGTAGGAAACCTCGGTATCCCTGCATAAAAGGACGAGATCGACATCCCGCCACGATGAAGCTGAAACGGATGACAATCCCATCTCGCGCGCGAGTTCGCGCAGGCTTTCCGTCGCCAGCATGAGTGCTTTTCCGCCCGGAAAATCTCGCGCCGCCGAGTAGATCAACCGCGTTCCGGCCAGAAAAAACTGTCCGGCTTCGACATCGACCCCTGCCGCTCTGAAGACACCGCACAGACTTTCGCGTGTATGCGTTGAATTGTTCGAGACGAAGGCGAGCGAAGCACCGTAATGTCTGATCAATTCCCGTGTTTGCGGCAGAACCTCCCCGTCGACGAGCACAACCCCATCTATGTCGGCAATCAAGCCCCGTGCCTGCAGCGGGAAGACGCTCACAACTCGAAAATCCGCGCCGCCGCAAGGCTAATGCGAGTCGGCGCGGACGGTTTGAAAATCAATGCAGGTTTGAGAGAGGCCACTGAACGCCAGCTCTCACAGGACACTATTTCAGAAGTTCGGCGACTTGGTCGGATGCCGTCTTGATCCCTTCTTCCGCGCTCGCCTTTTTCCCGACGATGGCTTGTAACCTGTCCTTGATCACGTCGATGATTTTCAGCGTGTTGCCTCCGGGGAAAGAATACCAGCGGAATATCGTCGGAATTTGCCGCAGTGATGTCCTGAAATTGGGGTTGGCGGCGTAAAAGTCCTTCAAGGCTTCCGTACCCTTCACGTGCATGGGCATATACCCGGAACCGCGAACCTGGATCGCCGTCCCCACAGGGCCGGCGGCAAACATCGCGTATTCGTACGCCGCCCTGGCCTTCGCCGGGTCCTTTGTGATGATCATCCCGCCGTTCCCGCCGTTGGGCAAGCGACGCAGGCCCGTCGTTCCCGGAGGAAAAAGCGCCGTACGCATATCAAAACCGCCGGTCTTGTCCTGCACACCCTTGAGCCACGAGGTCGAAGCGGCGTAAAACCCGACACGACCTGCGATGAAAGCCTGCTCGCCCTGAAGGCGCGTCCAATCCTGCATCACGCCTTCATCCACAAAGCGCCGCAGCAGCTTCGCCGCGCGAATACCCGGCGCGTCGGCGATCGTGACGCGCGTCTCTTTCTCGTCCATCATCGATCCGCCCTCGCTGTAAAGCAGCGCCTGCCACATCCAGTTGCCCGTCGCCTGATAATCGTAAAACATCCCGGTATATTCAGGACCCAGTGCCTGGATTTTCTTTGCCGCCGCGATCAGCGCCTCCCATGTCGCGGGAGGCGAATCGGGGTCGAGTCCGGCTTTTTTCAGCAATCCGCCGTTGTAATAGACGATCGGCGTCGATATCGCAAAGGGAATCGCGTACTGTTTTCCGTTGAAATTTCCGAGCGCCATCATCGTCGGATAGTATCCATCTTTCTCCTTCCAGCGTGGATCGTTCCTGACGAAATCGGAGAGCTCGTAGGCATGCCCTGCTTCGACGTACTGCCGAATCTGGTTGACCCCCTGAAACGAGAGAACCGGCGCGCTGTTTTGCAAAATCCCTGCAAGCGTGCGTTGTGTAAGCTCTTCGTAATCGGGGTAAGGCGTCTCAAGCGTGACTTTGATGTTTGGATGGATCTTGTTGAATTCCTTGATGATTTCCTGGTGGATCGGGCGGAAAATCTTCCCGTAGGGATGCGCCACCGTAATCTCCACCGTCTCCGCCGCGTCCACACAGGCGAAGGGAACGAGCATAAAGGCTGCCGGTACAAGAATACTGCGGCAGCAATTCGAGATATTCCCAAAAAAACGTGAAAGCATAATCTGTCCTCATCAATACAATTTAATCGCTTTGACAACTTCGGACGAAGCACTCATCCCGATTGAATTTCCCGGCGGCCTGAACGAAACGCGAACAGTGAAAAAGCGTCGTAAAGGGAGTCGATAACTCACCGGGGATGCGTGAATCGGATTACTCGGCGCTACGAAGCATGGCTGCACCTCCTGTCGTGAATTGATACGATCGAAAACATCATTTCAGACCCGTCATGGTCATCCCTTGCACAAAGCGCTTGCGCGCCGCGAGGAATACGAGCATCAGCGGCAGGACGATCAGAGTCGCCGACGCCATCATTGGCCCAACGTCGTTCCCGCCTTCGTCGGACGCAAAGATCGAGACGCCGAGCGGAGGCGTCGCCAGTTCCATGTCGGAAACGACGAGGAGCGGCCAGAAAAAGTCGTTCCAGTGCGAAACGATCGAGAAAACGGAAAACGCGGCGAGCGCCGGAAAGATTTGCGGCACGAGGATCGCAAAAAGCGCATAGGCCTCGCTCGCCCCGTCGATGCGCGCAGCGTCGATCAGGTCCTGTGGGAGCGCCTTGAAGCTTTGCCGCAGGAGAAACAATCCGAAAGCGCTGGTCATGAATGGCAGAATCAGCGCCGTATAGGTATTGAGCAGGCTCAGGCGGCCCATGAGCATGAAAAGGGGAATCGCCGCGATGTGCTGCGGGATCATAAGCGCCGCCAGTACCAGAGCGAAGCAGAGTTTTTCGAGACGAAATCGCTTGCGTGCCAGAACGTAGGCGCCCGGAATGATCGTAAGGTATTGAAGTAGAAGGATGCTCCCCGTGACGACGATTCCATTGAAAACGAATTTGCCCGTCTCGCCGTAGTTCACGGCTTCGCGGTAATTCTCGAAATCCCAGACTTCGGGTAGAAGCTTTATGAAAGGTGTGTAGATTTCGTTTTCAGGCTTCAGCGACAGGCTCAACATCCACACAAAGGGGGCGAGCATCACGATCGCACCCCCAGCGAGAAAAGCGTTCAGGAGGTATACCTTCAACACGGAAAGAGTGCACGTTTTTTGCATTTCAGAATCCGTAGTGAACACGGCGCTCGAAGACTTTCGCCTGGCAGAACGTCAGCGCGAGCATGAAAACCAAATAGAGTGTCGCAATCGACGCGGATATGCCCGTCCGGAAAAACGCGAATCCCTCCTGATACATCGTGTAAAGCATGATTTCGCTCGCCTTTTCCGGACCGCCGCGCGTCAGCACCTTGACGATGTCGAAGACCTGAAAAGTCTTGATTACGCTGACGATCAAAACGAAAAGCGAGGTAGGGCCAAGCAAGGGCCACGTGACATGCCAAAAGCGCGAAAACGCGCCGCGCGCGCCGTCGATCCGCGCCACTTCGTACAGGGTTGAAGGAATCTGGACCAGGCCGGTGATGAAGAGTACGGTATAGTATCCTGTCATCTGCCAGATCGTGATGAACGCGAGCGTGAAAAGAACGATGTCGCCGTCGTTGACCCAGTTTATCTTCGCGGTGACGCCGAATTTCGAGAGGACGAAAGCAAGGACGCCGACTTCTGGGTGGAGAAGCCATTGCCAAACGACCGACATGGCGACCAGCGACGCGGTAACGGGCAGGAAATATATTGTCGTCCATACGGTACCCAGGCGCCCCGCACTCCGTATCGCGAGCGCGATGCCAAGCGCGAGGACGAAGGAGGACGGAACGACGAGCGATGTCAGGAGAAGCGTATTTTTCAGGCTTTTGAGAAAATCGGGATTCTCAATCAAAGTACGGTAGTTCGTGAGGCCGATAAAGGAAAAACCCGCCGTTTGACCGATCTTCCAGTCGCTAAAGCTCATGACGATGGTGCACAACGACGGCATGAGAAAAAAAATCGTCAGCGCCGCCAACGCCGGCAGAACGAAAATCGGCTTGGCGAGCCAGGGCCTCGTCACGCCGCCTCCAGGAAGGCTTGGCGCCTGACGTTCCGAAGCCGGACGCGATCGCCTCCGACGTCGAAGAAAAGCGCGCGTGACCACTCGGGGCGAAGCGCCAGCACCTCGCCTTCGCTCAGGACATTCCCCTCACTTCGCGCGACACGTACCGCGAGGCGGGACCCCGGCATCGCGTCGGTCTCGACAAAAACGACCGTTTCATTCCCCATCTGCTCGATAAGCCGGACTCGGCAATGAATCGCGTCGGCGTGCGCAGGCGCACAGAGTTTCATCGCTTCGGCGCGCAAACCGACGCTGGCGGCTTTTTCTTTCAAATGCGCCGCCGTTTCGTGCGCTTCGAGCGACCTCATCAGGCACCCGTTCAAGCGTACAACGCCAGGGCTGTGTTGATACGGCAGAACGTTGAGCTTTGGCGAGCCGATGAAAGACGCCGTAAAAAGATTGTTTGGGTTGTCGTAGAGTTCAAGAGGCGTTCCGGCTTGCCGGATTGAACCCTTGTCGAGGAGGACGATGCGCTGTGACATCGTCATTGCTTCGGTCTGATCGTGCGTTACGTAGATGAAGGTGCATCCCGTTTTTCGATGCAGTTCCATGATTTCGCTTCGCATTTCTGCGCGCAGGGCGGCGTCGAGATTCGAGAGCGGCTCGTCCATCAAAAAAAGCAAGGGGTCGCGGACGAGGGCGCGAGCGAGCGCGACGCGTTGCTTCTGGCCGCCGGAAAGTTGCGCGGGTCTACGGTGCACGAGTTCGCCGAGACCGAGAGCGTGCGCTACCTTCGGAACGCGGATTTCTATCTCCTTTTTCAGCGCTTTGCCTGCCGGAGTGAGACTTCCAAAAAGCGGAATCGCCGCCTGCCATGGCGCGTGCATGCGGATCGGGAAAGCGATGTTTTCGCCGACCGATTTGTGTGGGTAGAGCGCGTACGATTGGAAAACCATCGCTATGTCGCGCTGGGAAGCGTCGCGGTCGGTCACGTCGCGGCCGCCGATGAAAACCCGCCCCATGGATAAGGATTCAAGCCCGGCGACGATGCGTAGCAGCGTTGTTTTTCCGCAGCCCGATGGGCCGAGCAGACTGATAAACTCTCCTCGCCCAACATTCAGGCTGATATCTTTCAGAACGACCGTCGCGCCGAAACTTTTGCCTATGGATTTCAGTTGTAGCATACGAGCCTCTTCTCTTTTGGATCGAATGCGGCAAATTCTAATCCGGCCATGTAAAACCAATATTTTCGGCACGTTTCGTTTCGGTAAAAAACCTCCTATTTTTTGCTTTTTTGAATGGCGGACAAAAAAAAGCCCGCTTTAAGCGGGCTTTTTCTCCCAAAGGACTGGGTTGTGGTTCAGGCAGTACCCATCAGTGCGAGCACGACACCGCCCGCAACGACGCTGGCAACCTGACCCGCCGCGTTCGCGCCCATCGCGTGCATGAGCAGGAAGTTTTCAAAGTCTTCTTCCTGCGCAACGCGCTGACAAACACGAGCCGCCATCGGGAAGGCGCTGATACCCGCCGAACCGATGATCGGGTTGACCTTGCCACCAGTGATGATGTTCAGAATCTTGGCGAAGAACACACCGGTGACGCAGTCGAGAGCGAAAGCGAAAAGGCCCAGAATCAGGATGAACAGGGTCTGTACCTTGATGAACTTTTCGCCGACCATCGTCGAACCGATCGCAAGACCGAGGAAAAGCGTCACGGTATTGGCGATTTCATTCGACGAAGCGTTGCAAAGGCGTTCGACCGCGCCGGATTCCCTCATCAGGTTTCCGAGCATCAGCGTGCCGATCAGCGGCGTCGCAAACGGAACGCAGGAACCGACCACAACGGTAACGATGATCGGGAAGGCGATCCGCGTAAAGCGGCTGATCTTCCGCGAGCTGTATTCCATGTGGATCGCGCGTTCGCTCTTCGACGTCATCAGATAGATACACGGCGGCATGATGATCGGAACCAGCGACATATAGCTGTAGGCCGCTACGGTAATTGGCCCTAGCATATGTGGTGCCAGAAGACCGCTCACGTAGATCGATGTCGGGCCGTCAATCGCGCCGATGATGCCGATCGAAACCGCTTCGCGTTGCGTGAAGCCAAGCAGGAGAGCCGCCAGCAGCACCAGGAAGATGCCGAACTGGCCCGCCGCGCCGAGCAGCACGAACTTCGGATTTTCGAGCAGAGGCCCGAAGTCCGTCAGCGCGCCGATACCGACGAAGATGAACAGCGGGAAGAGTTCGTTCTCGACGCCCATGTCGTAGAGAATCTTGAGCATCCCGTGCTCGTCCATCACCGGGGAGAGCGGAAGGTTGGCCAACATGCAGCCCGCGCCGATCGGAAGCAGAAGCAGCGGCTCGTAGTCTTTGACAATCGCCAGGTAAAACAAGGCGAACGCGACGCAGAGCATCACGCAGGATTGCCATGTAATCGCGCTTAGGCCGCGCGCTAACAGGGCCATCGTTTCTTGATCAAGCATGTTAGTCCTCCTTGAAGGTTACAATCACCTCGCCGTGCGCAACGGTTTGACCTGGAGCGACATGAACATCGGCGACGACGCCGGCTTTCGGCGCGCCAATCTTGTTCTTCATCTTCATCGCATCGAGGATGGCGACTTGTTGACCGCGCTCGATCTTGTCGCCCGGTTTGACGTTCACTTCGAGGATGGTACCCGGCATCGGGACCTTCACGGAGCCACCCTTGCCACCGCCGGCCGGAGCCTTGCGAACCGCCGGAGCGGGCGCGGCTGCGGGAGCCGCCGCAGGCGCCGGAGCGGCAGCCGCGGGCGCCGCGGCAGGTGCGGGAGCCGGAGCCGCCGCAGCCGCGGTAGCGACGGATTGTTCGCCGGCCAGACTTACGGCATACGTTTGGCCACCCACCGACACCTCGTATTGGTCACCACTGGTTTCCTGAACATCGACCACAAACTCGGTGCTGTTAACATTCAAAGTATAACGACGCATTATTTCCCTCTCGGAGTCCAAGTGTTAGTTTGACGTGCACGGCCAGCGATAACCCAATTGCTTTGCTGACTCCCTGACCACGTAGTACGCATGATCGGCGCGGAACCTCCCAGCAACGCCGCCTTGTGTTTGACCACCGCGGCGGTGATCGCGGCAACCAGGTCTGCTGGCAGACCGGTACTCGCCGGTTGGCTTGCTGGTTCGTCTGCTTCGGCCTCTTCCGACGCCGACGCCGCTGAGGATTCTTCTTCTTCCTCCTCAGGCTTGTCGAGCATCAGAATGATCGTAAGCAAGGCCCACAGCACGCCCAGCATGGCAAAGACCAAGCCCATGCCAATGACGGTCATTTTCAGACCCCAGGCAAAATATTCTGTGTGCATTAACATCCCTCACTGTAAAAGTTGAACAAAAAAACCACTCCCTATCAAACCGGCATCAAACCGTGTTTACGCGGCGGGTTCTGGGTGACCTTGGTACGCAGAACTTCGAGCGCGCGCGCGAGGCGCGGACGCGTTTCGCTCGGTACGATCACGTCGTCGGTCTGACCGACGTCGGCCGCGCGGTACGGATTCAGGAATTCCTCGCGGTAGGACTCGATGATCTCGGCCTTGCGCGCCTTGGGATCCGCGGCTTCCTTGATATCCTTCATGTACAGGATGTTGACCGCGCCTTCGGCGCCCATGACGGCGATCTGGCCCGACGGCCACGAGAAAGTCAGGTCGGAACGCATCTGACGCGAGTTCATCGCGAGGTAGGCGCCGCCCATGGCTTTGCGTGTGACGATCGAGACCATCGGTACCGTCGCTTCGCAGTAAGCGTAGAGGATCTTCGCGCCGTGACGGATGACGCCGCCGTATTCCTGGCCGGTTCCCGGCAGGAATCCCGGACAATCGACGAAGGTGACGATCGGGATGTTGAAAGCGTCGGCGATACGGACGTGGCGCGCGATCTTGTCGCTCGAATTGATGTCGAGCGCGCCGCCCATGAAGCTGGGCTGATTGGCGATGACGGCGACGGAGCGACCTTCCATCCGCGCGAAACCGACGACGGCGTTGGCCGCCCAGTCGGGCTGGATTTCAAAGAAGCTGTCGCGGTCGAAGACCTGGCTGATCACGTCGCGGATGTCGTACGGCGAATTCGGATCGTCGGGAATCAGCGTGTTCAGCGATACTTCCTGACGTTCGATCGAATCGTCCGTGGCGACCGGAGCGGGTTCTTCGTTGTTGTTTTGCGGCAGATAGGTCAGGAGTTTCTTGATGAGGTCGAGGCCTTCTTCTTCGGTTTCGGCGGCAAGGTGCGCAACGCCGCTGGTCCCCGTATGAACGGCCGCGCCGCCCAGGTCTTCCGTCGTGACTTCTTCGCCCGTCACCGTCTTGATGACTTGCGGCCCCGTCAGGAACATATAGCTCGTTCCCGCCATGACGATGAAGTCCATCAGAGCCGGCGAATACACCGCGCCGCCGGCGCACGGGCCAAGGATGATCTGGAGCTGCGGGATGACACCGGAGCACATGACGTTACGGACGAAAATTTCACCGTAGGCCGCGAGGCTGCGGACACCTTCCTGAATACGCGCGCCGCCCGAATCGCCGATACCGATCAGGGGAATGCCGGCGTCGAGCGCCTTGTCGGCAATACGGCTGATCTTTTGCGACTGGACTTCGGAGAACGAACCGCCCATGACGGTAAAGTCCTGCGAGAAAAGAGCCACGGGACGCCCACCGATCTTGCCGAAGCCGGTCACGACGCCGTCGCCGATGAAGCGTTGCTTGTCGAGACCAAAAGTCGTCAGACTGTGGGTGGCGTAGGTTCCAAATTCATGGAACGAGCCTGGGTCCAGGAGATAATCGATACGTTCGCGCGCGGTTTTTTTGCCTTTCTTATGCTGGTCGTCAATGCGCTTTTGACCCCCACCTAGCATTGCCAGCTTACGTTTTTCAAGCAGCGTGGCAATGTCTTTCTCAGTGTTTCCCATTGCTATTCCCTCCGGCTAGACAACTTGTTGAAAAGAATTTTCCCAATTGGGCAGACTAGAAATCAGTTATGGGATTCTCTGCCTGCGCGCACACAAAGTCAATACTGCGCCGTTTTTTTCGCTCATTAATCTTCCGATTTCGCATCAGAAGCGTCCCCGGCGCCGGAATTCCGGCGCTTTTTTGCGAATCCGCTTTTTGTCCGTCGAGGCGTGTAATAGAATTGGCGAGGGTTGTTCGACGTCGCCATCCGACGCGGGTGGTTTTTGCCCGGGAACGGGTTTTTTTGACAAGCCGACATATCAGTAGGGGGAAAATATGAATCAAAACGTCAGCGCCAATTGCCGCACAGTCGCTTTTGTGGGTCACGGCGCCGCCGGCAAGACGACGCTCGTCGAAGCCTTGCTTGCCGCGACCGGCGCGATCCAGAGCCGGGGGTGGGTCGAAAAGGGGAATACGGTTTGCGACTTCGACCCGCAGGAAAAAGAACTCGGCCACTCGCTTTACTCCTCGGTCGCCCGTTTTTCATGGCAAGGCGTCAACGTCAACGTCGTCGACGCGCCGGGTTACCCCGAATTCGCCGGACAGTCGATCGGCGCGCTCGCGGCGGTCGACGCCGTCATGGTCGTCCTCAACGCGCAAAACGGGATCGAACTCTCGGCGGAACGCATGTTGCGGCGCGCGAGTGCGCGCAAGCTCTGCCGAATGATCGTCATCAACAAGATCGACGCCGAAAACATCGACTTGCCCAAACTCGTCGCCAGCATCCAGGAGCGCTTCGGCCGCGAATGCATGCTCCTCGACCTGCCCACGAGCCATGGTCAGGAAGTCATCGAACTCCTCGGCCACGACAGCGGCGAGAGCGACTTCGAGTCGGTCACGGAATCGCACCGCGCGCTCATTGACCAGATCATCGAAGAGGACGAAAACCTCCTCGCGCGCTACCTCGAAGACGGCGAAGAACCCGCGCCGGACGAACTCCACGCGCCTTTCGAAAAAGCCCTGCGCGAAGGGCATCTCGTTCCGATCCTCTTCGTTTCCGCCAAAACGGGCGCGGGAATCCCGCAACTGCTCGACGTCCTCACCCACCTCGCGCCGTCGCCCATCGAGAGCAATCCGCCGCCCTTCCTCAAGGGCGAAGCGACCGACGCGACGGAATTCCAGGCCGTCCCCGACCCCGACAAACACGTGCTCGCCCACGTCTTCAAGGTCGTCAGCGACCCCTTCGTCGGCAAGCTCGGCATCTTCCGCGTCTATCAGGGCACGATCAAGAAGGACAGCCAGCTCTACGTCGGCAGCGCAAAACGCCCGTTCAAGGTCAGCCACCTCTTCCGGCTTTTCGGCAAGGACCACGTCGACGTCGACGCTCTTTACCCCGGCGACATCGGCGGAATCGCCAAGGTCGACGAAATCGAATTCGACTGCGTCCTGCACGACTCGCACGAAGAGGACGCGATCCGCCTGCATCCGCTCGAATTCCCCCAACCCATGCAGGGCCTCGCGATCGAAACGAAGAAAAAAGCCGACGAACAGCGGCTCTTCGATGTTCTGCACAAGCTCGAAATCGAAGACCCCTGCTTCAAGGTCGAACGCCACGCGACGACGAACGAAACCGTCATCCGGGGCTTGGGCGAAATGCACCTGCGCTCGAAGCTTTCGCGCATGGCGCAGCAATACAAGATCGAGTTGTCGACCAAGCCGCCGCAGATCGACTACCGCGAAACGATCACCGCCAACGCGCCGGGACACTGCCGCCACAAGAAGCAGAGCGGCGGCGCGGGTCAGTTCGGCGAAGTCATGCTGCGCATCGAACCGCTCCCGCGCGGCGCGGGCTTTGAATTCGTCGACGAAGTCAAGGGCGGCGTGATCCCCGGCGTTTTCATGGCCTCGGTCGAAAAAGGCGTCCGCCAAGCCTTGAGCGACGGCGTCGTCGCCGGCTTCCCGGTGCAGGACATTCGCGTCATCGTCCACGACGGAAAATCGCACCCCGTCGACGGCAAGGACATCGCCTTCTTCACCGCGGGCCGGAAAGCGGTCCAGGAAGCCATCCGCGCCGCGTCGCCGATCATCCTCGAACCCATCGTCGAAGTCGAAGTCGCCGCGCCTGAAAACACCGTCGGCGACATCGCGGGCGACCTCTCCGGCAAGCGCGGACAGGTGACCGGAACGCAACCGCGCGGCAACGAGATGGTCGCGATTACCGGAAAGGTTCCGCTTTCCGAACTCGACGGGTATCAGGGGCGACTCAAGTCACTGACCGGAGGAAAAGGGACTTTCGTCATGTTCTTCTCGCACTATGCGCCCGTCCCCGTGAACGTGCAGCAGCAACTCGCCGCGCAACACAAGACGGCTACTCCCGAAGACGATTGAGGGAGGCAGAGGACAGAGGACTGAAGACAGATGACAGAGCGCTCGCTGGTGCTCGCTTGGTGATCTGTTTTCAGCCGTCTGTTGTCGCGTGACTGCCTCCCTCGGATTACTGATGCCTGACTACAAAGGCCGAAGGCAGCTCTGTCTTCTGTCCTCTGTCCTCAGTCCTCTGCTGTCACGCCGGATTCACAAACCGGATTTCCAGCTTCTTGCCCAGCGCTTGCGCGTATTTTTTCAGCGTGGTGAGCGAGGGCGACGGTTTCCCCGTAACGAGCGCGTTTTCCAGGCGCGCCACGGCGGGTGCTTTCGTCCCCATACGTTTGGCAACCTCGGTCTGCGTCAGCCCCGCTTCCGTTCGCGCCTTCAGGATCGCATCGAGCATCGGCATTTCCTCGCGCTCGATACGCTCGTACTCGGCACGAACGACCGGGTCGGACAGGATCGCTGTTTTCAGTTCGTCATGCGTCAACATTTTTAGCTTCCTTCATTCGTAATACGGCGATCCGCAACTCGTCTACCGGCGTCTTGTCTGTCTTTTTGATGAAGCTGTGTAGCATCACGATGCGTTTCTCGACCAGCGTGCAGTAAGAAGACTGAGGACTGAAGACAGATGACAGAGCGCTCGCTTTGTGATCTGTTTTCAGTCGTCTGTTGTCGCGTGACTGCCTCCCTCGGATTACTGATACCTGACTACAAAGGCCGAAGGCCGCTCTGTCTTCCGTCCTCTGCCTCCTGTCCTCTGATGTCACGAACTCGTCGCGCTTGATGGCGCGTCTGTTGGAGGGGTGGCGGCGGGAGGAGTCGCGCCGGCGGGAGTCGCGGCTGAAGGGGCTTCGGCGTCGCTTCCGTTCTGCTTCCCGAATGCCTGTTCGATGCGCTGTTTTTCCGCAAGAACGCGATTCGCGTAGCTCGCCGTCGGTTCGGTCGAGCCGGCGTAATATTGCAGACCCTCGATCAGACCTCCGCGCCGGCGGATCGCTTCTTCGAGTATCCGCACGCCGACGCGAACGTTGATTTCGGGGTCGAGGAAGGGGTTTTCACCCGCGTTTTCGGGCAGCTTGTCCATGTGGAAGCGCGGAATGATCTGCATGAGCCCCTGCGCGCCCATCGGGCTTTCCGCGAAAGGATTGAACCTCGACTCGATCGCCATGACGGCGACGATCAGGAGCGGGTCAATGCGCTGTTCCTCGCAAACGGCCTGCATCAGTTCAAACAGGGGTTCCAGCGCCTCCTGCGAAACGCGGTAGCGGCGCGCGACGTAGCCGAGCGCGGCCCTCATGCGCGGAGAAAGCGGAGCGAGTTCCGCCTCGGCGGCTGGCGCGACCTGCGGCGGCGCCACGGGGACGATTTCTTTCGGGACGCTCGCCGGATCGCCCGACGGGAAGAGAAAGAAGGCGAAGAGAAACAGCACCCCGGTGATCACGAGGTACTGGATCAGGTACAAAGCGACATTCTTGCGGCGCAAAAGTATCCGTTGGAACACGCTCGATACAGATAGCATGCCCTCCTCCTTTCACTGTCGTCATCGCGAGACCACCATGCGACAAACCCGATCGACGGGTAGTGTCGAACGAGCGGCGCACCCCCAGAAAAAAAGCGCCTGCTCGAAACCCCGATCTCGCCGTTTTAATTATTTATCATTTCACCGCCGAATCGAATCGACGGCGCGGGACAAGCGGGGAGATGGTATTAAATCTTGCCGGCTCTTGTCAATCACGACAGGAAACAGGAGACGGGGGACAGGAGACAGATGAAAACCAATTGGTGTTTTTCCGCTTTTCCTCGGCGGCAACGTCGCCGCTGACTGATCTGACCCCTGTCCTCTGATCCCTGATACCTGACAGGGCACGGCGCGCCGTGCCCCTACGGCGGTATAGGTTGGGCTGAGGAACGAAGCCCAACGATTCCGCATACGTATGAATGATGGAGAGGGCAGGGGAATTCCCCTTGATCTGATCCCTGACATCTGATTCCTGAGGCCGAAGGCCGTTCTGTCTTCTGTCCTCTGTCTTCTGTCTTCTGTCTTCAGCGGTATAGGTTGGGCTGAGGAACGAAGCCCAACGTTCCGCATACTTATGGCTTGCGCTTCGCGCAAGCGAGACGTTGGGCATCGCTGCGCTCACCCCAACCTATGCGGCTCGGCAGGGTAGTTCATAATCGAGCATTTCAAGCCTTCTTTCGCGCCGCGAGCGGAGGAAGAAGCCGGCGCAGACGAGGAAGACGAATCCCAGGATCGCCCGACTTTTTTCTTCCGGCGTCATGTTGACGGAGGGCTTGGGAACTTCCTGGACTTCGAAGCCTTCGACCTGCGTCGGCGCGGGAGGTGTTGCGGGCGTCGGGGGATTTGCGGATGCGGGGGGAGGGGTGGCCGCGCCCTGAGGCGGCGGCGCGTTCCTTGCGGGCGCGGCGCCCTGCGGCGATGAGGCGGCGCTCCGCGCGGGCGCGGAGCGTGCCGCAGAGGGCGATCCCGCGCGCGGCGCGACGCCTCCGGTCATCGCGGCGACATTCGGCGCCGGCATGTTCGCGGCGTCCGCCATCGCTTGCGCGTCGGCGGCTTCTCCGAGCGCGACGACTTCCGCGCTGCTGCACGATGCCGCGTCGCACGCGACGCCGGCTTCGGCGATCAGTTCGATGTTGAGTTTTTCCAGGCGCTCTTTCACGTCGGCGTCGGCTTGCCAGTAGCCCTTGTTGACCGCGACGAGCATTTTGTCGACCATCGACTGGTACGCGAGCATGTTTTTGGATTCTCGGAACATTTCCTTGATTCCGAGTTCGTTCCGGTCGGTCACGTAGGTTTCATACATTTCCTGCCACTTGGCGCCGTCGACCGCTTCGGGCGTCGTCACCTGCCAGCCCCAGAGGTTATGGGTAACTTCCATGACGGCGCGCGCGCCCGAATAGCCTTCCTTCATCATTCCCTTGATCCACTCCGGGTTCGTGTAGCGGGTACGCATTTCGCGTCCGATGAATTTGTCGAGCGTTTCGTGCTTTTCCGCGCCCTGCGCGCCGGAGAGGTTGAGAATGTAGGTTTCGGGCGATTTGCCGCCGTTGAGTTGCCGGATCGCCATCGCCGTCCCGCCGAGGTATTGAAAAACGTCGTCGTTGTCGAGCGTTCCGTACAGATTGCTCGATCGCGCGTGGATCGCGGCTTTGGCGTCTTTCAACGCCATCTTGAAAATATCGACGGCGAGCGCCTTGCCGCCCGGAGACTCTCCCCAGTAGCCCTGGCCGAAGAGGTTGCCGACGCGGTTGAAATAAACGTCGGTGACCTTTCCGTCGTCCTCCCAGGTATTGCTCGCCTGGATGACGTTGTTGATTCCGGTTCCGTACGCGCCCGACGCCTCGGTGAATATCCGCACCGCCGCCATGCGCTTTGCGTCTTCGGGCGCGACGCCGCGCGATTCGAGCGCGCGTGCCGTCTTCACGACGTTGGCGTAGATCGGGTTGTCGTCCTCGTCGAGGTCCTTGACCTTGCTGACCGCTTCGTCGATCAAAAGCATCAGGCTCGGCAGCGCGTCGCGGTAGAGACCGGACGGAACGACGGTGACGTCGACGCGCGGACGGCCGAGTTCGGCACGCGGGATGACCTCGACCCCGCCGAGTTGCCCGCGCTCGCTCCACACGGGTTTGACACCCATCAGCGCGAGGATTTCGCTCTCGGTGACGCCTTCGTGCCGCATCGCTTCGGTCATCCAGAGGTTGAAGACGACGCGGTCGGGGAATTCGCCGTCGTGCGCTTTTCGGTAGTCGGCGATGAATTTGTCCGCGAGGGCATTGCCGCGCGCCCAGACGCCCGGTGACGGCATCCGCGTCGGGTCGAAGCCATAGAGGTTGCGGCCCGTCGGCAGCGAATCCGGGTTGCGGATCGGGTCGCCGCCCGGACCGGGCGTGATGTAGCGCCCCGCAAGCCCTGCAACGAGCGCGTCGAGTTCGGCCTTGGCGGACGCTTCGATCGTCGCGGACAATTCGGCGATGCGGCGTTCGCGTTCTTCGGGGATGAGTTCACCGCCGACACTCAGAATAGCTTCAGCCGTGCTCCGGCGAAGCTCTTCGGGCGGCGCGACGCCGAAGGTATGAAGGCCGTAGGGCGACTTTTCTTCACCGACCTCTTTCAGATAGTGTTCGAGCACCTCGACGTCCTCTCCGTTTTCCAGCGATTTCTTGCCGATGTCCTTGAGTACGCCGAGTTTTTCGGCGAGCGCGGCGACCTCCGCGCGTTTGGCGTCGGCGGCGGCTTCGTTTTTCTGCGCGGAGACGACGTAATCATCGATGAGGCCGCGAAGCATCGTCAGCTCCTTGTTCAGCGACGCAACCGTGAAAGGCGGCGTCATGTGCGAGACGATCGTCGCCATGCCGCGCCGCTTGGCCTGGATCGCCTCGCCGACATCGTCGACGATATACGGATAGACTTGCGGCACGTCGCCGACCATCACCTCGCCGGGGTCAGCGGCGGTAAAGCCGATTTCCTTGCCGGAAAGCCATTCGTGCGTCGCGTGCGTCCCCACATGAACCATCGCGTGCGCCCTGTATTCCTTTTGCAGCCAGAGGTAGAACGCGAGGTACTGGTGATGCGGCGGCAGCGTGACATCGTGGTACATTTTCGCAACGTCCTCGCCCCAGCCGCGCGTGGGCTGCGGCGCGAAAAGCACGTTGCCGAAGCGCTGCGCGGGGAAGACGAAATAGGGTTTGCCTTTTTTGTCGCGCCAGAGCATGAACTTGAAGTTTTCCGGCTCGCCCCAGCCCCGGATCATGCCGTCGCGGAGCTTTTCGGGGAGTTTGTCGAACGCCTTCCTGTATTCGGAAACCGGCCATAAAACGACGTGGCCGCCGCGAACCATCTTTTCGAGCGCGCCCGGAGTCAGGGAGGTCATGTTGGCGCCGTGCTCGCGCAAGAGTTCGAAAAGGGCTTCCGCGCTTTCGGGGCGCCCGGTCGTGTCGTATGTTTCGCGTTCCAGGCGAAGCAGAATCTGCCACAAGGACTTCGGCAGAACGTTGAGGTAGGACGCGCCGATGTTTTCCTTTCCGGGCGGATAGTTGTAGTAGAGGAGCGCGACGCGCTTGTTCCGGTTGAGTTCGTAGCGCAGGCTGACCCATTTCTTGACGCGGTCTGCCGCGCGCTCGACGCGTTCGTCGATCGGGACTTCCAGGACGTATTCAAACCCGCTCTCTTCGTCGCGCCGGACTTCTTTCGCGGCGACGACGGTCGGCGCGATCGCGCCGACGAGTTCGGGAATGGCGACCTGCCACGCGCGCTCCGGGAGCGTCAGCCCCAGCGGCGACGCTTCCCATTCCTCCTGCGACTGATTCTGGAGCGAAATGACGTTGATCGCCGGCACGCCGAGTTCCTGCAAGGCGGTGGTCGTCTTTTTCGGCGACCCGCCCATCTTGAAGACGAAGGAGACGGCGGCGGCGACGCGCGGCTTTCCTTCCGGGCTGAGCAACATTTTTTGGACGAGCGCGTCGGGCGGGTAGCCGAAGGCGGGCAGGACGTTGAAACCGCGCTTCTCGAGCGCGTCGGTGAGGCTTTGCAAAAGCGGCGAATCCCCGCCCATCGCCATGTTGCGGTAAAACATGATCGCGACCCAGACGTGGCCGCGCCCATCGGGGCGCTCTTTGAAGTAATCCGCCGCGTAGTCCTCGAAGCGCTCGTACATTTTCCCCGTCCGGGGATTCCAGAGTCCTTCGCGCGGAAATACCTTCGGCGGGCCGACTTCGAAATCGAAGCCGAAGTCGCGCGCGAGCAGGCGTTTGATCATCGCGGCGATGTTTTCGACGCCGCCTTCCTGCGTATACGCGCGGAGTTCGTCGTCGCGCGTCAGCCCCGCCTTTTTTTCGCCTTCTTCGAACGGCGCGCCGACGGCGTAGGCTTTCGCGCCGCGCCGCGCCATCTCGCGCACCGGCGCCGTCACGGCGGCGGCGATCTCGCGCCCCATATTATGGACGAGCGCAACGTCGGCGTCGGCGAGCGCTTTTTTGTGGCGCTCTTCGAGGCCGGTCGGCAGAACGTGGAAGCGCACGTCTTCGAGCGCTTTTTCTTGCGCCTTCAACTGCTTGACGGCAGCGATCGTCGGCTGCATCGACGAGTTCCCCGGAATGATCGCCACCGAAAGCGGCTTCGCGTACGCGAAGGCGCAAAAGAGAAGACCCGCCAGCGCCGCGACGCGGCGGACAAAGCTCAGAGCGACGCGCACTTCACTCGGTCCCGGAGTCGGTCGGGACATAGACGATCCGTCCGTCGGCGAGTCGGTACGCCGTTCCGAGGCGTTCTCCGCGCCCGGAAAGTTTCTGGTCGGTCACTTTCGACGCCTTGATTTCGTTGCCCTTCTTCGTGATGATTTCGAGTTCGCCCTTCGCGTTCTTCTTCATCATCGTGACTTCGGAATTCGGGTCCAGGAGATCCATCATGTTGTACGCCATGAAGAGCGCGATCATCATCGAGACGATGAAAACGACGCTCGCGTCGAACAGATTCGCCACGCCCGAAATCGGGTCTTCGAGCGGCTGTCCGCCGTCGAGGCCGAGTCGCCTACGCCGCCGCAGCAATCGCATCGTCGGCCTCCTCCTGTAAATGTCGCGGCGCGGCACCGCTGCTTTCCTGCGCGATCAGCGCGAGTTCGGCGGAGTGCGCCATTTCGCGGAGGTCTTCGCGCGCCCAGCGTTCGCGCGACAAGGCGATCAGATACGCCAGCGTCCCCGCGCCGAGACCCGCGACGGTCGTCGTAAACGCGGTCACCATATTCCCCGCCATTTCAGGAATATTCCCCTGCGCCAGCGCGGAAAGCGAAATTCCCATCGGGATCAGGGTGCCCAGCAAACCGAGCGACGGGCCGACGCGGATGACGAAACGAACGCGGTCGAGGCTACGCGACAAACTCAGTTCTTCGGCCTGAAGCAGGCGCTCGACCTCGATTTCGAGGTTCTTCGGGTGCGTGCGCAGGTCTTTTTCGAGCCGGCGCAGGCGTTCTTCAAAGGCTTCGCGATCCGGGAAGTGTTTTCGCCGGCGCTGCCAAGCCTCGTAAAGCGTCATCCCAAGGCAAAGCGGCGTATAGACGATCACCAGCACGCACCCTGCGATGACCGGCATGTAGAGCGCCGTGGAGACTTCGTAAAGCACCTGCTCCAAAAAACGAATGAGGTCCATTCCCTCTCCCTGCCTTTCTCCTGGTCGCCGCCGACGCACCGCGCCGACGGCTTCTCTGTTGAAAAATTCAACCCTGCTTCAAGCGCGCGGCGAAGCGCGGCTCGAAACCCCCACCCCTAGAACGACGCCTGAAGCTGAATCGCCGCGCTCCGACCCGGCGCAAGCTCGTTCGAAGTGTAATACTCTTTGTCGAACAGATTATGCACGATGAACGCCGCCTGGAAATTCCGGTCGATCTGGTAGCTCACGCGCAGGTTGGCGAGCCAGTATCTGTCGCTGAGCGCACCGGGGACGTATTTTTTCACGTCATTGTTCGCGTCGGTGGCGTATCGCTCGCCAACGTAAACGGCCGACAGGAAGCCGCGCCATTCGCGCCATTTCGCGTCGAGGCCGACATTGAACAAATGTTTCGGAATATAAGGGACGCGCTTTCCTTCGAGCCCCGCGCCGGACTCGTCGTCGGTAATTTTGGCGTCGGTGTAGGAATAGCCCGCCGACGCGCGCAGCCACGACGCGACCGGAATTTCGCCGGAAAGCTCGATCCCTTGGACCTTCGCGCGCGCGGCATTTGCCATAGTAGAATACATTGGTGTGCTTGCTCCAGTGTAATATACGCCATAAGCGCCGTCATACGGCGTGCGTTTGCGATAGAGCATGTCCTTGATCCGCGAAACGTACGCCGCCGCCTTGACGACGCCGTTTCCGGGGAGCGCTTTTTCGACGCCGACGTCCCACGAAGTGGCCTTTTCGGGTTTCAGGTTCGGGTCCGACATCATCAGGAGATACGACATCGTCCTGATATTCGCGTAGAGATCGTAGTTCGTCGGCGCGCGGAAGGCCGAACCGACCGAGCTGCGCAAGGTCAGCGTATCCGAGACGCGGTAGACGCCCGAGAGCTTCGGGGAAATCGCGTTTTCTTTCCGTTGCGGCGAGACGAAAGTCCCGAAAGGCGCGGCGGCGTAGCGGTTGTTGAGACCGCTCGTCTCCCATTTATCATAACGCGCGCCGGCGTAAAGCGTCAGCGCGTCGGTCACGAAATACTGATCCTGGAAGAAAACCGCTTTCAGCATGCTCTCGCCCTTCATCTGATCGTTTATGCTGAGGTGCGTGTTCTGTGGGTGGCGCCAGTCGCTGACCGACCAGATCCGGCTGTCCATCTTCGCCTTGCTCATCGAGACGCCCGCGAGGAAGTAATGCTTCTCGCCGAGCTTTCGCCCCAACTGCGCGACGCCTTCCAGGGTCTGGTTCGGCGAGCTCGTCTGCGTTCCGGGGCCGCCGTCGAAAGTCGTCGCGGTCACGCTGCCGGCACTCGTGCTCCAGTACTTGATATCGGTATAATTGATCGTGGCCTTCAAGTCGAAATCGTCCCCGACCTTGCCGTCGTAGCCCGCATGGTAGTGCTTTTCCTCGCGCTGACTCGGCGCAACTGTATTCCAGAACCCAGTCTTTGTCAGACTCAGCCTTTCACCCGACGGCGTGGTGACGTAGGTGGTACCCGACCCCGGATTGACGACGGAGCCGCTCGCGTCGCGCAGGTAGCTGTTGAAATGCGAGTAATCGCGCTCGGTCTTCACATAGCGAAGCCCGGCGAAAAACTTCGATTTTGCGTCGAGCTTATAATAGAGTTTTCCGTTGAAATAGAGCGCCGTCGCCGGCGTACGCCCCTTGTCGCCGATGATATACGCTGGCGCGCCCAAGTTCGTCGTCGTCGGACGCGCACCGGTGACAGGAGTACCTGAGCCCGACCCCGGCGAAGCGGTCACGTAAGTATCGTTATACCCGTCGAAATCGAGGTAGCGGACGCTGACGGAGGCCGCAAGGCCGTTTTCCCAGGCGTCGCGGTAGCTGACCTCGTATTCGTCGCGCGCGAGGTCGTTGAAGCCCTTCAGGTAACGCCCACGCATTTCGCGCTTGTCCGGCACTTTTGAAATGATGTTGACGACGCCGCCGATCGCGTCGCTGCCGTAAAGCGCCGACGTCGCGCCCGGAGCGACCTCGATGCGCTCGATATCGCTCATCGTGATGCCGATCATATTGGCCGTCCCGCCGTTGTAACCGTCGACGAGGCTGATCCCGTCGAGCATCACCTTCGTCCGCCCGTCGCCCATTCCGCGAAGCGAAAACTGCGGCGAATGCGAATGGACGCCGTAATCGTGATAGCTCAAAAAACCCGGAACGCGGGCGCTCAAGGCTTCGCCGACGCTTTTGGCGCCCGACGCCTCAATCTTGTCGGCGCTGATGACCGTCATGCTCGCGGGCGCTTCCAGCGTGCTCTGCTCGATCCGCGAAGCCGTCACGACCAGGTCTCCGAGTCTTTCATCCGCGCGAGCGTCTGCGCCGCCAAGCGTCACGAACAGCCACCCACCTCCCACTACAATAGCATAAAGTCGCCTGTCCATTTGATTCCCGTCCCCTTTTTCATTAATGAGAACGCTTATCATTGCGTAAACGGGAATCAATACATGCGAGGGCATTTCGTCGAAATATTCATGGGCCGGATTCTCTCGCCGCACGCTAAAACGAACCGCGAATTTCCAGAGAAACGTTCCGACCGGGCATCAAATAGTACTCGTAGTATTTTTTGTCGAACAAGTTGTTGACGGCGAGCGTCGCCTTGAAGTTCTTGTCGATCCGGTACGCGACACGCAGATTGCTCAAGCGGTATTTTCCCGTGCCGCCGAAGACGTTTTTCTCGCGGTCGCTGTTGTCCGCCTGCGCGTACATCTGCCCGATGTAGGTCGTCGTCAGGTTCGCCGACCAGTCGCGCCATTTGGCGTCGAAGCCGACGCTCGCCATGTTCTTCGGGACGTTGATCACGTACTTGCCTTCGAGCGACGTGAGTCCGGTATCGTCCTTGGTGATTTTCGCGTCGGTCCAGGTGTAGCTCGCCTGCGCGCGCAACCACGGCGTCACGGGGACTTCGCCCGAAAACTCGAAGCCCTTCATGCGCGCCTCTCCGGCGTTGGTCATCCGCGAAAATTCGGTGATCGGGACGCCGCCCAGGTAGTCGTAGCTCCCGTCGGAAGCGGAAACCTTGCGGTAGAGCATGTCTTTGAGCTGGGTATGGAAAACCGCCGCCTTGACGACACCGTTCCCCGACAAGGCTTTTTCGACGCCGAAGTCGATCGATGTCGCCGTTTCGGGTTTCACGCCCGCGTCGGGAACGAGGACGCGCGCGTTCGACGCGCCGGACGTGTCGGAGCTTCGGCTCAGGCTGTACATGTCGCTGTTCGTCGGCGCGCGGAAGGCTTTCCCGACCGAAGTACGGAAGCTCAAGCTCTCGTCCCAGCGGTAGACGGCGGCGAGCTTCGGCGAAAACGCCGACTTCGACGCGTCGGTTTTCAGCGTCCCCGTCGAATTCCAGAGTTTGCCGTCGGTCGTCCAGCGGTCATAGCGCCCGCCCGCGTAGAGCGTCAGCGCCTTCGTCACCGAGATTTGATCCTGGACGAAAAACGCGTCGATCCGGCTATTGGCGTCGGTACGGTCCGTCATGCGGATGTGATGGCTTTCGGGATGCCGCCAGTTGGAGACGCTGTAGCTCTTGCGGTTCAACTCGTTGCGCACCGACGAGACGCCGAGGATCAGATACTGCTTTTCGCCGAGCTTGAAGCCGAGCTGCGCCGATCCTTCGAGATTGTTCGTCGGTGTGCCGATCTGCGAACCCGGCCCTCCGTCTTGCGTCGTGCCGGAAGCGACGGTTCCCGCGCTGACGTAGTAATAATCCTGCTTCGCGTAGCTCAAATTGACCTTCAGGTCGAAGTTTTGACCGAGTTTGCCGTCGTAGCCCGCGAAATAGCGGTGCTCGTCGTTGTACGTCGGGTTGCTGCTGTTCCACAGACTCGACGCCGCCACCGGCGCGCCGCTGACGTACTGGTGGTAGTCCGTATAACCCAGCTTGACCTGGTAATAGCCGAAGCCGGCGTAGAACCTCGACTTCGGGTCGAGTTCGTAAAAGACCTTGCCGTTGACACGCGAAACGCGCGAGGGGATCGCGCCACGGTCGCCGATCAGATACGTCGTCTGCCCCGTCGCGTTCGTCGAAACCTCCTTGGGATTCCGCGACGCGTAGGAACGGCATGTAGCTGCCGCCGCCGTACTGCCCACCGTACTGCACCAGACCTGATTCTGCTTCCGCGAACCTTCCCTGTCCTCATACCCGACGCTGAACGACGCGGCGACGCCGTTTTCCCATCGGTTGCGGTAACTCGCCGAATAGACATCGCGCTTGACCTCGTCGAAGCCGCGCGTGTATTTGACGTTGATTTCCTCTTTCGTCGGGACTTTCGTGATGATGTTGACGACGCCGCCGATCGCGTCGCTTCCGTACAGCGCCGACGAAGCGCCCGGAACGACTTCGATCCGTTCGACATCGTCCATCTCGACGCCGAGCAGGCTGCGGTTCTGCCCCGCGCTGCCGTCGGCGAGACTGACGCCGTCGAGCATGATCTTCACGCGCGTCATCGTCTGACCGCGCAAGGAATGCGTCGACCCGGTGTTGACACGGTCCGCGATCCCCGTCGGGCCGCGCCAATAGAAGCTCGGCGCCTTCGCCGTCAGGGCGTCGGTCGGCCGAGCGGCGCCGGTCGCTTCGAGCGCCTCGGAGGAAACGACCGTGACGCTCGCGGGCGCTTCGAGCGTCCGCTGCTCGTAACGCGCGGCGGAGACGACGACTTCGCCGAGTTCTTCGTCGGCGCGCGCGCCCGCGCACGCGAGCGACGCCGCGATCAGCGTTGCGACGCCCGGAAATGGTAATTTTCGGCAATTCATTTCAATCCTCTCTCTCTTGACGGTCGATCGAATAATCGACGACGCGCCAGATGCCGTCTTCGTCTTGGCGCGCGGTGATTCTTTCGACAAGGTCCTCGCGGTTCTCGAAACGGCTCACGAATTCGAGGAGCATGTATTCGCCTCGCGGCAGGCCGTCGATCGCGCGCGTCGGCAAATTCCGCGACGTTTTCCGCGCGATCGCCTTTCCGAGGCCGGCGCGCGATTGGGTCAATGCCTCGTCCCAGGCTTCGCGGGTTTTCGTCCGCCTTGCAAGCGCGGACGCGGCATCCCACGCGGCCGCAAGTTCGCCGTCGTCGAGCGTCGAGAGCCATTTTTCGGCGGATTCGAACGCGGCCTGTTTTTTCAGGCTGCCTTTCGTCACGTAGGCTTCCGCGCCCGGGAGCAGAAATCCGTTCTGCTTGCCGAGCGCTTCGATCACGGCATCGTACGCGGCCTTGCCGATCAATTCGCCGATCCGGCTGTGCCCGCCGACGTAAGTGACGCGCGGGCCCCGCGTCCCCGAAACGACGATGACGTCGTCGGTCCCGGTTCCGGTCGCCTGCACGGATTTCGTATAGCTGCTGGGAACCTTCAGGTCTTCGAGCGCGGCGGTCTTCGCTTCGGTGACGGTGATGATCGCGCGCGCGATCGCGCCGTCGGAGAGGCGCGCGTTCGTCAAGAGCAGGATGTTGATCGTTCCGTGCGAGGTCTCGATGTGCGTCCCCTCGTCGAGCCCGGTGCGGAGCGCGTTCGTTTCCGCACCGCCGGTGACGAGCGCGGTGACGGTGAAGGGACCGTATTCCTTCGTCACGACCGCGAGGTTTTCCATGTCCGCCGACGTTCCCATCGTCGCAAGGTGGCGGCGTTGCGTCTTGAGGCGCCGGGCGATTTTTCCGTGAATCCTGTCGATATACACGTCCCACGCGCGCATGTCGCTCATGAAGTGTCGGGACAGGAGCGGGTGCATCGCGTGATTGACCGCGCCGCGCGCGATGACGAAGCCTTCCTGCGTCGAAATCGCCCGACGCGCTTCGGGGAAAGAAACGACGAGCGTTTTTTCCCAGAGTCCGTCGCGCTCGTTTTCGATCACTTGCGCGCTCGCGGCAAGATTCGCGGGGAGCGGGACGGCGGAGCGTTCTTCCGCGAGGAGCGCGGTTGAGACGAAATTCAGCACAGCAAGAAGCAGCGCGCGACGGGCAAATACGGAGAAGCGCGTGCCGGGGTCACGCGAGGTCGATGAAGGGTCCGAACAGTTTCCGGTGAGACTTGTGTGACTTCCGTGCCGCGTCGCTTCCATCTGGAACGCTTCCCTTGTTGAGGCATTGCGCTTCGATAAATCGGTGTCCACGGGAAGGGGACGGTCAGGAGGTGGAACCGAAAGCGGGTTGTCGCGGCGCGGTGCAAGGATGAACGAGAAACATCTTCTGGCGCGACGGCCGGCTAACCCCCTACCCCGAGGACACCTAAGCATTTTTGGGCCGGTCTTCTGGCTTGCCTTCTTCCTTCTTCGTCGCCTTCCCATGCGATGCTTTGCACAGTGGCGTTTTGACGAAGTCGTCTGGCCTACAGCAGCGGGGGGCTGCGCCGGAATGGTCTGAGTGTGTGCTGACACTTCGACTTCACCGGCTTCCCGTTTCACCCCGATCCAAGGATTCAATCGGAGCACCCAAAAACTGATACGAATTCTAACACCGTTTTTTTGAAATAGGCAGCATCAGGGATCAGGTATCAGGAATCAGGAATCAGGAATCAGAGGACAGAGGACAGATCAGCCAGCGGCGGCTTCGCCGCCGGAGTGACGAAACCCCACGCGGAATACCATCCCGCCGTAGGGGCGCGGCGTGCCGTGCCCACCGTTATTCATGCGCCTGCGGAACGTTGGGGGTAGCAATGCTCACCACCAACCCATACCGCCGCCGGAAAAGATCAACAAAATACCGATCGGTTTTCCTCTGTCTCCTGTTTCCTGACATCTGTCTCCTGATCCCCAAATGGTCGGGAAACCGAACACACGCCTATCGGACAATGGCGGCATCCGGTCGGGTTGCTCGGCCTGCGTTGATACGCAGACACCCGGGACGCCCGAAGGAACCGGTTCGGCCTGCGGTGGCGCGCAGACACCCGATATGCCCGAAGACCGCGCGTTCCACGCCGGCGCGGTCCCGTATACACAGGCCCGAAAGGACACCCTGCCCATGGCGGATTGTTATATTGGAGGATTGAAATGGAAAACCCTGGATTCATCAGCGAGGCACACGTACCGCCAATTCTGGCGAAGCGAAGCCCAGCATCATTCACACGTATGCGGAATCGTTGGGGTTCGCTACGCTCACCACCAACCTATACCGCCGATAGGGCACGGCACGCCGTGCCCCTACGAGAACCGTTCAGCCCAACCTATAATTTTTGATTTGACCGCCGCGCTCTTCGCGCGGATACTCTCACGATCCTTCCACCGAATTCAGGGAGATTCCATGGAAATCACTTCTCTGGGCGAAGCGCGCTTCGACAACCCCATGTCTTTCCACGTCGACGACGCGGCGCGGGTACGCTACAACGTCATCGTCGAACCCGGCGACACGCCGACCGACGACTTCCTCTTCGAGGTCGCGGGGCCGCGTCGGCGAATATTTTTCGACCCGCCGAAAACGCGCGCCGGGATCGTGACCTGCGGCGGGCTGTGCCCTGGCGTGAACAACGTCATTCGCGCGATCGTCCTCGAGCTTTACCACCGCTACGGCGTCCGCGACATTTTCGGGTTTCGCAACGGGTACAGCGGCCTCGACCCGCGCGTCGGCGAAAAACCGATCCCCATGACACCGGAGTTCGTCGAAGACATCCACAAGGACGGCGGAACGGTGCTCAACACCTCGCGTGGCCCGGTCGATATCCGCATCGCCGTCGATAACCTGATCGCGCGGCGGATCGACATTCTTTTCACGATCGGCGGCGACGGAACGCAGCGCGGCGGCGCGAAACTTTTTCACGAGGCGCGACGACGCGGTTACAAACTCGCCGTCGTCGGCATCCCGAAAACGATCGACAACGATGTCGCCTTCGTTTCGCGGACTTTCGGTTATCTGACCGCCGTCGAGGAAGTATCGAGGGTGATCAACTGCGCGCACACCGAGGCGCACAGCGTCCGAAACGGCGTCGCCCTCGTCAAGGTCATGGGGCGCAACGCCGGGTTCATCGCGGCGGGCGCGACGATCGCAAGCCAGGACGTGAATTTCACCCTGGTACCCGAACTTCCTTTCGTCCTCGACGGAGAAAACGGCTTCCTGAGCGCCTTGAAGCTGCGGCTCATCGACCGGGAGCACGCCGTGGTCATTGCCGCCGAAGGCGCGGGGCAACATTTTTTTTCTACCGAAGCGCAGCGCTTCGACGCGTCGGGGAATCCGAAGCTGAACGATATCGGCGCTTACCTGCGCCAGCGCATCGAGGCCTATTTGAGCGAAGAAGGCCTGCCGAGCACGCTTCGCTATTTCGACCCGAGTTATCTGATCCGCAGCGTCCCCGCAAACGCCGAAGACGCGATCCTGTGCAATTTTTTCGCGCGCAACGCCGTCCATGCGGCGATGGCGGGGAAAACCGGCATCTTGATCGGACATCAGCACGATACCTTTACGCACGTTCCGATTGAGCTTCTCGAACAGCGCAAAAAGCAGCTCGACATCGACAGCCCGCTTTGGCACGGCGTCGTATCTTCGACGGGTCAGAATTTTGCGTGTGAGACGTAAGTGAGCCGATCTTTTGACGAACACTGAATATCGTCTGCGGTCGATCGAGAAGCGGAGTTATAAATGGCGTTCATGACCTTGTTGCTCGCGGCGGGGCTTGCGGTTCTCTGGAATCGTGTTTCGGCCTTGCAAAAAGATAACCAGAAGATACGCGACGCCCTGCGCTCGCTATCGCGTGATGTCGCGTCTCTGGAGCTTTCGGTCGAAGCGAAAAAAGCGTCCGCGCGTAACATCGAAGCGCCGAGCACCGCACACGTCGGCGCCGTGGAAAAAACCGTAGCGGAAGACGCGCGCGCCGACGGCATTGAGCCTCGGCAACCCACGGTGGCGAGTGCACGCGTTTCCATCGACACGCGGACGCTTCCCGCGACCGCGCCGGAGGCACCCCGCGCGCCGTCCACCCCGCCGGAAACTCAGGCGATCGTCGAACCCGCGACGCCTCTTCCGCCTCTTCCTCCTCTTCCGCCCGCGCCGGAACCCTTGCCCGAATCTTCCCTGTCTTTGCCTTCTCCCTCGGCAGCCGTCCTCGAACACGCGGCGCGCCTCCGGCAAGGCGTGGCGATGCCGAAAGCCTTGCCGGATTCTTCCTCGTCTTCGCGCGATCCCTCGGCGTCCGTCCTTGCGCGCGCGGCGCGCCTTAAACAAGGCGCTGCGATACCCGACGCCTGGTTCGACTTCGCGGGGAATATTTTCGCCGCAGCGAAAAACTTTCTGCTTGGCGGCAATACCGTCCTGCACGCCGGCGTGCTGCTCCTCTTCATCGGCCTCGCGTTCCTGCTGCGCTACGTTTCCGAGCACTTCTCGATTCCGGTCGAATTCCGCTATATCGGCGTGGCGGCGACCGCCCTGGCCCTCTTGGCGCTCGGCTGGCTCGTGCGCCGGAAGAACGCCGCTTACGGGCTGACCCTGCAAGGCACGGGGATCGCCGTCCTGTATTTGACGTGCTTTGCCGCGATGCATCTGCATCGTTTGCTGCCGCCGTCGGTGGTATTCGTGCTCCTCGTGGCGCTGACCGCCGCCGCGACGGTGCTCGCGGTCGTGCAGGACGCCGTCGTCCTGGCGAGCGCGGCCGCGTTCGGCGGCTTCGCCACGCCGATCCTGGCGTCGACCGGCAGCGGCGACCACGTGGCGCTCTTCAGTTATTTCGCGCTGCTTTCCACGGGGATTTTGCTCGTCGCGTGGTTCAAGGCGTGGCGAATATTGAATCTGATCGGTTTTACCGGAACTTTCGGCATCGGTTTCGCGTGGGGAATCCAGCATTACGCGCCTGAAAAGTTTGCGAGCGTCGAGGCTTTTCTGTTGCTCTTTTTCCTCATGTACGTCTCCATCGGTCTCTTGTTCGCGCGCCGCAAGCTCACCGAGGCGGACGGCGCCCCGGAAGAAACCGAACGGACCCCGATCCTGCGCTGGTCGGTACGCAAGACCGATTACGTCGACGGCGTCATGATATTCGGGCCGGCGCTGGCGGGTTTCGGCTTGCAATACGCGATCGTCGACCGCTTTTATCTCGGTTCGGCGTTTTCCGCGCTGGGACTCGGCCTCTTTTATCTTGCGCTCGCGTGTTTTTTGCGGGGACGCAAGCGCGTGACCCTGCTGAAGGAAATCTGTATCGCGCTGGGGGTGGTCTTCGCTTCGCTGACGCCGCCGCTCGCCTACGGCGCGCACAGCGTGTCGTCGGCGATCTGGGCGGTCGAAGGCGCCGGCATTTACTGGCTGAGCCTCGTTCAGAAGCGAAAGCTGGCGAGGTTCTTTTCCTTGCTCCTGATCGCGTCGTCGGCGCTGGCCTACCTCAGAGACACCGAATTCGGCCGCGCCACCTTGCTGGAGAATTCTATTCTGGGCGCGGCCTTGGTCGGCGCGGCGCTGCTGTTTTGCCACCGCGCCCTCGCGCGCGCGCTCGCCGACGGCGAGACCGGGTTTTCGGCGGATCGGGTTTGCCTTCCGGTGTTTGCCGTCGCCGGTCTGGCTTTCGTGTATCTGATCGCGCCGCTCTCTTTCGGCTACGAATACACGATCGTCGCGTGGGCAATCGCGGGCTTGGCGACGACTTTCGCCAGCCATTATCTGAACTCGCGCGCTTTCCTCGCCTGCGGATTGGGGATTCAAGGGCTGGGCGGCGTATTGTTCCTGATCCAACTGGAAGCGGGAGAGGCGGGCATCGTCGGTCCGGGGTCGATGTGGGCGGGAAAGGCGAACGTCCTTGGCGCGGACTGGATGGGACTCTTGTGCGCGGCGCTCATCGGTTTGATGCTGGTCGCCAGCGAGATCGTCGCGCAGGTGAGCACGATGGCGCGTCGATCGCGTCCGCTGGCGCGGCAACTGGAACTTGCCCTGCTCGCCGGATTGATCTTCATCAACCTGGCGCCGCTCTTCGTGCTCGAATGGAACAATATCGGCGTCGCTTGGGCAATGAGCGGCCTTTTGCTGCTGTGGGTCGGGCTGTGGCAGCGTCGGGGACTCGTGCTTTATTTCGGCGCCGTGATCGAAGCCGTCGCGGGCCTTTCCTTCCTCTACGCCCTTTCCCGGCGACTCGCGCCCTCTGGAAGCTGGGCGCCCGTCGCGCTGGCGTTCGCGGCAGCGGTCGCCGCGTGGCTCATGCACCAGCGCGCGGCGCGTCCGGCAAGCGCTCGCCGCGACAACGCCTACGCGCTCGAACCGGAACGCATCGACACGCTTTCCGGTGTGCTGCTCGCGTGGGGAATGATCTGGTGGGTCTGGGCGACCGTCGATCATATCTTCGCTTTTACCGACGCTCTGGAAGGCGGCAGCTACTTCTCCCACCTCCTCCGCAGCGAGCGTGAATACGTGGTGCTCTTCGCTTTGTCTCTTTTCTCCGTATTATGGGCGGTGCTTGCACACGCAACGCAGTGGCGAGCCTTGGCGTTGCTCGCGTGCGGCGTGCCGCTCGCGGCGGCCACGGGGCTGCTGACGACGCGCGGAGCGGGGCCGCTCGCGCTGGGCGCGCCCGCGTGGACGGTGTTTTTCTTCGGGCATTTCTTTTCCTTGCGGCGTCTGTCCGGACTCTACCCCGCCGCGGTGCGGAGCGGTGCGCACGTCGCGGGCGCGTGGATTTTCGTCGGCGTATTGACGCTGGCGGGGCGCGACTTCATGGTCCAGACCCTGGCCGGCGGGGACGCCGGATTGGGGGGCGCGTGGCCCTGGCTCGGCGGGGCGTTGGCGCCGAGCCTCTATCTATGGTTCGCAAGCGGCAAACGCGGGCGCTTTTGGCCGCTTACGGAGTTCGGGAACGAATACCGCTTTCAGGCCGCGTTCCCGATCGCGGTGTTCATGTTCGCCTGGTTCTGGGCCGCCAACGGTTTTTCGACGGGCGACGCCGCGCCCTTGCCTTACGTGCCGCTCGCAAATCCGCTCGAACTGGGGCTCTTGTTGGTGTTCTTCGCGTCCTGGCGCTGGGGCCGCGACTATCTGCCGCAAATCGGCGTGGAGCCGGAGTCGCTCAAAAACACGGCGGCGCTCGCCGGAGGCGCTACCGTTCTGGCCTTCCTCACGATGATGGTTTGCCGCGCCGCGCATTTCTGGTCCGGCGTCCCCTTCCGTTACAACGCGATGGTGGCGTCGATGGGCGTACAGGCGAGTTGGTCCCTGGTCTGGGCGCTGTTCGCGCTCGTTCTGATGATCGGCGGCAACCGGCGCGGCGAGCGGGGCGTCTGGATGGCGGGCGCGGCATTGACCGCCGTCGTCGTGGCGAAACTCTTTTTCGTCGAACTGAGCGAGCGCGGCAGTCTCGCGCGCGTCGTTTCCTTCATCGGCGTGGGTTTGTTGCTCCTCATCGTCGGCTATTTTTCGCCGCTTCCGCCGAAAGCGGAGACTGGAGAAGGGACATGAAATCGACTTTGGCGGCGCTCGTGCTCGTCGGCGGCGTGAGTTTTTCCGCTTCGGCGGCGGAAGACATCGCCGATTATGCCTACCGTACCGGGATCGCCCCGGAGCGCGCGGCGACCTGGTACCGCGTTGAAATTCCGGCGCACGTGCAATGGCGGGCGGCGCACTCCGACTTGCGCGACGTACGCATTTTCGACGCAAAAGGCGAATCGATGCCCTTTGCCTTGACGAAGAGCGAGACGCGCCGCGCGCGGGATCGGCGAGAAGCGCCGGCGCGGTTGTTTCCGCTTTACGCCGACGAATCTTCCGACGGCGGCAAGGCTTCGCTCCATCTCGCGCCCAGCCTGCGGATCCGGCGCGACGCCGACGGCGCCGTCGAAATCGACGTCCGCGAAGCCGAAGCGGGGACGCGCCCGACCGGACGGGGCGCCGCGTCTCAACCTGGAAAGACCTTGAGCGGCTGGCTGATCGACGCAAGCGCGCTCGATTTCGTCCCGGAACGATTGATGATCGACTGGATCGGCAAGCAGGAAGGTCTTTTCCGCTTCACCATCGAAGGAAGCGACGATATCGAACATTGGCGCGGCCTCGGCAGCGGACAAATCGTACAGTTGAGTTTCAACGGCGAGAGCATTACGCAGCGCGAATTCGATCTGCCAAGGCGTAAGTTTCGCTACTTGAGGCTGCGCTGGCAGGACGCAAAGCACGCGGCCGGGGTGCGCGGCGCGCGTCTTTCGGGCAGGGTCGACAGCGTCGGGACCGCGCCCGCGCCCTTCGCGTGGTCAGGGCCGCTCGTCGGCGAAGCCCTCGCCGGACGCGAAGGCGAGTACGTCTGGAATTTCCCGCTGTGCGCGCCGCTCGCACGGGTGTCGGTCGTAATCGACGAGACCAGCGCCTTGGCGCCGGTCATCTTTTCCGGGCGATGCGACCCACCGCCGAATACGGCGGCGCGGTCAAACGCCGACTCCTCGGCTGCAGAAAAGCTTCACGGCAGGCCGCGCGTCCGCGACGCGTTCAGGAGCCGTACGCGGGCCCGTGAGCGCGCACGCGCCCGCGCGCGTGTCCGCGAACTCGAAGCCTGGCGCACACTCGCCAGCGGCTTGGTTTACCGGCTGCCGTCCCTCTCGGAAGGCGGCGATGAAGAGCTTAAAAACGAACTCGAGCTCCCCGGCGTTTCGGTCAAGCAACTGCGAATGCAGGTCGACCCGCGAGGCAAGCTCGGCGCAAAACCTCCTGTCATCGAAGTCGCCCTCCCCGCGCGCGACCTCGTCTTTCTCGCGCGGGGGGAAGCGCCGTACCGGCTCGCCGTCGGCAAACCCGACGCGCGCGCGGCGGACCTGCCGCTCGCGTCGCTCGTCCCGGTCGACGCCGAACAGGCGGTCGCGTCGGGCCGCCTCGCGCGAGCACAGCTCACGGATGAGGTCGGGGCGCGCGCGCCTTCACCCAATGTCCCCGCCGCCACACTTTCGGTAGACGGCGAAACCCCTGTCCGAAGGATCGTTCTTTGGGCGCTCCTCGCCGCCGGGGTCGCCTTGCTCGGCGGGATGATATTCAGCCTGCTGCGTCCGGCGAAGGACGACTGAATCTCTCGATAAATCGACAATCGGGTAAAATACACACCCCTTCAACAACAAGAGGCATATCATGAAAAAAACATTTTTCCTCTGCCTTGCAGTCTTCCTTGGCTCCGTCGGTCTCGCCCACGCCGCCTGCACGGTCGAGGAAGCCCAGACCAAGGCACAGGCGTTCCAGCAGGCCATCGTGACCGCCGCGCAGAAGGACCCCCAGAAATATCAGCAAGCGATGACCGCGATGCAGAAAGACCTGCCCGCGCTTCAGAGCGCCAGCGACATGGACGCTCTCTGCAAGTTCTACGACGACTGGACGAAGAAACTGAAGTAATTCTAATTCCTTTTCCAGTTCATTCATACCGAGAAGACGAGCCGCAGACAGTACAAGTAGTACGGCAAGGCGAAGTCGACGATGGAAGGGATGAACTGGAAATGGAATAAAAGGCTGGAGGCATTTCATTTCCCACCCAAGCGCCCGATGCGCTTGATGCCCAGCACGCATCCGCTCAATGTCATCAGGATTCCGAGTAGGGACGCGAGCACGACGAGGACGCGCCGAGCCGTCTCGTACCGGTCGAAAGGCGGGAAGTCCAGGCGGTGCAGCCCTCGGTAGAGCCAGCGCTGCACGCGCGCGCCCCGGTCGATTTTAGACACGATGCTCCCCGTCGCCGGGTCGATGTAGTAGGCGCTTTTCTCGGCGTCGTCAAAGCGCAAACGTACGACGGGAAGGACGAGTTTGCGCCCGTTCCGGGAGTAGTAATATGCGTCCTGCCCGGTCAGCCAATCCGCCGAAACGAGCTTCTCGCGCGGCTTCAAGCCCTTGCCGCGCGCGGCGATCGCGTCGAGGGTGAGCGGCGGAGTGCGGCGCGTGTCGGACGCCGAGAATACGGCGCGATCCGGGACGTCTGTGTCGAAAAGCAGCGCCGTCGGCTGCGCATCGAATCGCGCCCAGGCGATCTCGCGCGACTTCGCGCCGAGTGGCGGCGTCCGGCGCAAGGCTTCGGCGTCGAGCGCCCCGCCCGCGAGCCACGCGCGCTCTTCTTCGCTCGTCCGGGCGGTTTTCGCCCAAGCCATCGGCGAGAGCGAGAGCCAGCCGCTGAACAGCCACGAGAGCAGAAAAACTCCGCCGAGAAGACCGCTCACGTGGTGCAGGCGTTTCCACTTTTCGCGGTACGGCGTAAAGCGCCCGCCCGAGTAGGGTTTCAGAATCTTCAGGCGTTCGACACCGAGGCAGAAACCCGAAAGCGCCGCGAGCGTCGCGGCGGCGGCGAGCCAGAGGATCACCGCGCGCCAGAGGCCGAAATTCTGCCGCAATTCCGTAAAGTAGAGCCAGTGCGCGAAAGTCCCCAGCCAATTCCACGCGCGTTCGGCGCGCGCAGTGTCGAGGACGACTTCGCCGCTCCGCGTCGAGACGTAATAATGCCGCCCGTCGTCGAGTTCGGCGCGGACGAGGGGACGCAGAGGGTCGAAGTTGGCGACGACCGACCACTGGTCGCGTTCGACCGCGACGAAGGAATCGATCGCCGCCTTGCCCGCGTAAGGAGCAAGGATGCGGCGCAGCGCGGCCTCGTCGGACGGGTCGAGCGGGTCGAGCGCTTCAATCTTCGTCGCGTCGTCTGCGCGAACCGAAATCCGGCGCGATTCGCCGTCCTCGAAGTGGTAGACCGGACGACCGCCGGAGGCGTTGAGCCGGACGCTTCGCGGCCAGCCCGACCTCCCCGTCGATTTCCACGCGTCCAGAGCCGAAACCTTGACCGCCGACGCGTCGATCGGCGGCAGACCGGCGAGCCGTTCGGCGAGGCTCAGCGTCGGGCGCGGCACGAAGACCATGACGACGCCCGAAACGAGCCACGAAAGGATCAGGGCCCCCAGCGCGATTCCCGTCCAGCGATGGACGAGATGCAGCCCGCGCAGGAGGCGTCCCATTTCAGAACTTCAGTTCCGCGACCAAGTCGAAACGCCGCGGCTCGCCCAGGATGAACTGGCTGTTGTAGCTCGACGCCGCGTAGACCTTGTTCGTCAGATTGCGCGCGATCAGCCGGAAAGTCGTCCTGCGGTCGTACTGCCACGCAAGGCTCGCGTCGGCGACCGTGTAGGCGGGGATTTCGGTCGTATTCGCGTTTGAGGTGAAGCGTTTCCCGACGTAGCGCAAGCCCAGCGAACCTTGCCACTCGGCGAGGCGGTAATGCCCCCAGAGGTTCGCCGTGTGACGCGGAACGAGTTGCGGCCGGTTGCCGTCGCGCGAGACACCCCCCGCTTCGATCAATTCATCGAGACGCGCCTGGAGCCACGTGTAGTTTCCTTCAAAACGCCAGTTTTTTGCAGGTGAAACCGCAGCGCCCAATTCGACACCCTGCGAATGCTGCTTCCCGCCCTGGACGGACAGCGCCGAGTTGACCGGATCGCGAGTAATGATGTCCTTCTTCTCGATGCGGAAAACGGCCGCGGTCCATTCGCCGAGACCGTTCGGGAGCGTCTGCTTGATCCCGGCCTCGACCTGGCGCCCTTTCGTCAGGCGGAAACGAGCATTCATCAAATTCGATGTGATCAGATCCGTCACGGGGTCATGTCCCGCGCTGTACTGCGCGTAGAGATTGGTGTCGCGCGTCAGAAAGTGCGTGAGGCCGGCACGCCACGCGGTGCCGTTGATACTTTGATTGCTGTAATCGTCGGCGCCTCCCGGAGCCAGGAGGTTGTCGCGCGAAACCTTGGAAAAATCGCGGCGGATTCCGGCCAGCAACTGCCAACGATCATGGAATTTCCACACGTCTTCGGCGTAAATTGCGTTGAAGGTCGACGCGGTCTTCCATTTCGGCAATATCGCATCCGGGCTGTTCCAATAGCCGTGTGCCGGGTTCGACGCCCAGACGACCGAAGTGCCGCCGTAGGGCGAATTATTCGTATGCTTGAAATCGACCCGCGCGGTCTCCCACCCGAAAACGGCGCGGTGCTGCGCCGCCTTGACGACGGCTTCAAGCCGGTTCCCGGTCTGTTCGAGGTCGTGCCGGATATACAGATAGTCGCTACGGTTCACCGTATTGGGCACCGCGCCGAAATTGTACGACTCGATGTTCTTCCACGTCCGCTTGGATTCGAGGTAGTACAGCTCGTTGTTGATATTCAACCAATCGTTCACGCGCCAATCGGCCTTCGCGCGCAAGCGGAGTTCTTCGTAGCGGATGAGCGCGTCGCGCGCGTTGTAGCTTTCCTTTTTCAGCGATTTGTCGAGATGCTGGTTGGTCCCCCAAGGAATGCCGTAGTAGCGGTCGGGGCGTTCGAGGCTGTAATCGGCGATCAGGTCGAACTTCAGATCGCTGTTCGGCTGGATGCGAAACATGCTCATCAATTTTCCGCCGCGCGATTCGCCCAGATCGTGCCAGCCTTCGTTGTGAAAGCCGTAGGCATCGACGCGGTAACTCGTTATCGCGCCCAGCGCGCCGCTCGCGCCGACGCCGACGCGCTTGTAGCCGTCGGTGCC
>JAISAZ010000002.1 GCA_031266435.1 Accumulibacter sp. | reverse complement strand
TCTGATCTCGTATTGCGCTCCCGGCCCGAGCCGTACCGCTTTCGTTCTCAATTCGTTTTCCATCCCAACATTTTACCTCTTCTCTTATCTTTAGGCAAGGTTTATTTGGGGAGTCAATACTTGCCCCCACGCCAGATTTTTCTTGCGTTTTGGTGATGGTCGACCGAAACGAATTGCCGCCCGGTGAGCCGACGACCGTTCTCCAGAACGATCTCGTCTTCGCTGTAGGACTTCACTGCGAATATTCCTTCCGGAAGAACGCATATCCATTTTCTGACGAACGAGCCTAAAAAACATACGGTGTTTTCTTCCCCTATAAAAAAATAACGCGAAGCGTAGCTTGTAAAAAACACCTGGAAGCCATCGGCAATCTTTTCCGGCGTCGTGGGGCCTTTGGCATCGATTCTATACAAGCGGGCGCTTTGAGAAGTGCCAGTGCCATATAACTGTCCCGCCTGAATCGATTCATCGTCTTGTGCGATGTGGATGTAGCGCGAATCGGCACTCCACTGCAAGGTTTCGCTTCGGTAGTAGGGCTTGGTGAAAAGACCGAAAGAAATGGCGAAATAGTATGATCGCGGCTGCCCCACTCCTTCGATATTTTCAAGGAGCAGGATCGGCGCCTTGCCCGGTTCGATCAGATAGAGCTTATCGTCACTGACGACGGCTGCTTTGCGGTTGTCCGGCGAGGGGTAGACGTAAATCGCACCTTCGGGCGGATTGGGTCCGGGTTGCGTACTTTTTCGCGCCGTTCTTTCGGGCGGGTAGCCTTTGCCGGAGAAAAGCGTCGGTGCGTCCGGGTCGATCGATACGCCGTGCTTCAACTGATTGTCGATCGTATAGAAAAAAGGGGTGTTTGCCGTTTCCCGAAAATCGGTCGGGCGATAATCGACAATTCCAGATTCCCGCTCGGCGCAGAGCGCGGTCGCGGCGCAGGCCAGAAGAAAGACCGACGCACACAGATAAAGCGTTTTTCGGAGCGCCCAAGCGCCGAAATCGAGGGGGATCCTCGCCGCATCAATAACAGTGTCCTTTAGCGCAGAAATGTTCCGCCTGAGAAAATTCGTCACGTTCTGGAGGAAATATGGGTGGGTTCGTCAAATCCTACTCCCCCGTATAATTCGATGCAATGCTTTTTACACGTACTGGAAACTTGTTCGGCACGGAAACTGTTCGGACTTATGATGGAAAATACGAAGAGTTTGCAGTACCTGTCGCAGGGTGGCAAAATCCACGCTTGGCGCCCTATCGGGCAACGCAAACGATTCGGTGGCACACGACGATATTTGAGCTTCATCCATCGCCGCCCTGCCCTCATCGCAGGACAATCGATGAAGTCGATAAAGCAAAGAGCCGCTTCACAGGTCTTACGTGCCGCAAGGCGAAGTCGACAATGTGTGGGGTGAACTGGATATGGAATGAAAGGCATACGATGCGATACCATCGTAATCAAACCCACAGCCCGGAAATGCAGGCGTTTGCGCGTGTTTATATGAAGGGCATAAGATGGCTCTGCTTCATTCCAGGAGGAATCGGGGTGGGTGCCCTCGTTGCCTTTGCTGGAATGGTTGTTGTCTGGGTTTTTCTCGGAGCGGTGAGGCATTTTTATCCAGAGACTCCCTCTTTTCTCGTCGTGGTGGGGCTTATATTTTCTTTAACCTTGCCCTTGGCGTTCGGTTTTTGCTCAACGCAATACGGCGCGCATATCGCTCCGTCGGAAAACAAGCGAATTCCCGGACTCGTCATAACGCTGGCGCTTGGCATTTTGATCGGGTCGAATTTTGATTATCTGGTCAATTTGCTCAATATATTTGGGAGAACGATCGCCATCATGGTCTGCATCGCTCCGGTTCTGACCTCGTTCGTCACCGCTTTTTTCCTGAAACCCGTCAAAGGCGCGGCTGATTTTGACGAAGACACGGATTCTCCCAACAAACAATCGCCGGACGGCACGAAAGCGCCCGGATCGCCCCATGACCTTCTCAAGAGCGCCGACCACGACGCGCGCGTGCCAAAGGAGAAACAAAGCGCTGCCAACGCGACGAAGGACATTTTTCAATCGAAGTGGGTCGGATGGCTCGGCTTTATCCCGTTCGGTCTCGCAGTGGGCGGTGTGATCTTTCGTTTGGGCTTGAAGCTTGCCGCGACTTTCCAAAGGTTTCTGAACGCCTTCTACCCGGATTGGGTCGAGGGTGCATTTTCGCTTACGATGGCGTACGCGGTCTATTTTTTGCACTCCTCGCGCTGGTCGGCTATTTGATGACCACCTACGCCGTGAAGCTCGCGCCCACGGAAGACAAGCGGATTCCCGGATTCATCATGACTTTCGTGATCGCCGCGCTTACCGGGTGGATATTTATTCTGCGTCCCGATCTCTTTGAAAATCTCGAAAACATCCTCAAGACAGTGAAGGCGCCGACGCAGATCGTTTGCCTGATCCCTGTTCTGGCATCTTCCGTGACCGCGTTCCGTTTGAAGCCGAAGGAGGCGAATCGCTTCCCCGATACGCGATTCGACAACATCCGATGATGATGTATAATCATGATTACTCAAAAAGGAGTCATCATGGAATTGACGCTTACCGCACGTGGCCAATTCACGTTCAACAAATCCCTCATGAAGCATCTGGGGGTGAGTGCCGGTGAAAAGATTTCCATCAGAAAACTTCCTGACGGAAAGATAGAAATCCAGGCAAAAAAAAACAAAATGTCCGCTCGGTCACTATTGACGACTCTTCGCTCCACGGTCGAGACCGACGCAAAGCTCAGCATCGAAGAGATGGGCGATGAAATTGCCAGGTGCTATGCCGAGGCGGGCATGAAAGGTCTGGAATGAACGTCATCGTCGATACAAACATTCTTTTGCGTTTCACGGTCGGCGATGATCTTGCCCAAGCTGCAATCGCCGAAAAAATCATGGAAACCTCAACCGAGCTTGTAATACCGACCCAGGTTTTTTGTGAATACGTCTGGACTTTGCGATCGCGTTACAAGCAGTCGCTGGAGACGATCGCGGAAGCGATCCGGGCGATCGTGGCAACGGATCGAATTGTCGTAAACGACGATGAGGTTCAAGCCGGTCTGATGATGATGGACGATGGCGGAGATTTCGCCGATGGCGTTGCCGCGTACGCCGGGTCTCGCATGGCAAGCGGTCCGGCAGTTTTCGCTTCGTTCGACAGGCAAGCCGTCAAGTTGCTTATAGGCTGTGGTTTGTCAGCGATGGTACCCGATTGATTCCATTTCCAGTCCATCCTTGGTCGACTCGCCTTGCGGCACGTAAGTACTGTGAAGCGGCTCGGCATCAAAGCATGAATGAACTGGAAAAGGAATGAAAAGGAATCACGCGTTTTCGGTCGGCGAAGCGACCTTATAGACTTCGGAAAGCGTCGTGATTCCCGCGACGATTTTCATCGCGCCGGAAATCCGCAGGGGTTTCATCCCGGTTCGGTACGCCATGTCGCGGATTTTCTCGATGTCGGCGCCGTCGACGATCGCCTGCTTGATTTCCTTGGAAAGCAGGAGAATTTCGTAAATCCCGACCCGACCGCGATAGCCGGTCATGCGGCAATCGAGGCAGCCGACGGGGTGGTAGAACTGCGTCGGGCGGTTGGCTTTCCACGGTGAGACGAGGTGATCCCAGAGCGTGTCTTCTTCCGACGTGATCGGCGCGGGCTTTTTGCAGTTCGTGCACAGGACGCGCACAAGGCGCTGCGCCATGACACCCAGGAGCGTCGCGCTGATCAGATAGGGCGGTAATCCCAGGTCGACGAGGCGCGCGATCGCGGACGGTGCATCGTTGGTGTGCAGGGTCGAAAGGACCAAGTGGCCGGTCAGCGCCGCCTGAATCGCGACTTCCGCCGTTTCTCGGTCCCGGATTTCGCCGATCATGATGATGTCCGGGTCCTGCCGCATCAGCGCGCGGACGCCCTGCGCGAAGTCGAGGTCGAGCGCGCTCTGCGTTTGCATCTGGTTGAACGCGGGTTCGACCATTTCGATCGGGTCTTCGATCGTGCAGACGTTGACGGCCGGCGTCGCCAGATGCTTCAGCGTCGAATAGAGCGTCGTCGTTTTCCCCGACCCCGTCGGCCCCGTCACGAGGATGATCCCGTTCGGACTTCCCGACATCGCCTTCCAGTTGGCCTGATCGTCGGCGGAAAAGCCGAGGTCGGTAAAATCGCGCACGAGCACTTCGGGGTCGAAAATCCGCATGACGAGTTTTTCGCCGAAAGCGGTCGGCATCGTCGACAAGCGCAGTTCCGCCTCCTGCCCGTCGGCGGAGCGCGTTTTGATCCGACCGTCCTGCGGTCGCCGTTTCTCGACCAGGTCCATGCGCCCCAGGAGCTTGATACGGCTGACCATCGCGGTCATCACGCTCATCGGCACCTGATATATCTGGTGCAACACGCCGTCGATCCGAAAGCGCACGACGCCGAATTCGCGCCGTGGTTCGATGTGAATATCGCTGGCGTGCTGTTCGAAGGCGTACAGCCACAGCCAATCGACGATGTTGACGATATGCTGGTCGTTTGCGTCGAACTGCTTGTTGCTGCGCCCGAGTTCGACGAGTTGCTCGAACGAGGAGATTCCGCCGGAGTCGCCCCCCTGCTGCAAGGCCTTCTTGACCGAACGCGCCAGATTGTAGAACTCGACCAGATAACGCGCGACATCCTGCGGGTTGGCGAAGACGCGGCGGATGTTTTTCTTGATGATCGCCTTGATTTCCCTTTCCCAGTCACGCAGAAAGGGTTCTATCGTCGCGACGACGACTTCTTCGGCGAAAACCTGAACCGGCAGAACGCCGAAGCGCGTCGCGTACGCGCTGGACATGACTTCGGTCACGGCGGTGAAGTCGATCTTCAGGGGGTCGATGTGGAAGTATCCCAGGCCGATCCGGGCGGCGAACCATTCGCTCAGGTATTCGAGCGTCAGCTCGCGGTTCGGCGGAACGAGGGACTTCCACTTCCGCTCGGCGATGACCGTCAGCGGGTGGTCTGTGACCCTTTTCAAGCGGGATTCGGCAATCAGGGCTTCCGAGGCCTGATTGCTGATCATGCCGTCTTCTTCCAGATAACCGAGCATTTCGCCCAAGGTCAAACGGTGTTCGTTATGTACGGGTTCCCGCGGCTGTTTAGGCATGAGAGATTTTCAGAAAAAATCCTTCCGAGGCAAGAAAGAAGGAAAAAATTGGAAAAAGAGAAATAATGGCAATACTATAACATCCCGGCACGTTTTCGGATGAACGCTCACGATTGGCGTACACATTTCACCCCATAGTCTTGAACGGATGAAAACACGGTAAATTACTTTGTACAAAAAACGCGCGACGGATACAATCCGCATGATTCCTTTTCCAGTTCATTCATGCCGAGAAGACGAGCCGTAGACAGTACAGGCAGTACGGCAAGGCGAGTCGACAAAGGAAGGGATGAACTGGAAATGGAATGAGGTCGCACGATGAGCGGCTTTTGATCGAAGGGGGGTTCCCATGAAAAAGTCCATATTCGCAGTGTTTCTCTTCGCTTTTCTATCCTCGACGAGCGCGTTCGCGCAGTTGGGTCCCGCCGGTGTGCCGGGCGCGCCCGGACTCGCACCCGAAACCGAAGAGGCCGCCACGCCGCCGGCCAAGCCACGGCGGCGCGTATCGAGAGATTGCTCGAAGGCCAAAAATGTCGAGCAATGCAAAGCCCGGCAAAAGGCTCAAAGAGCGAAAAAGGCACCGAAATCCTGAGGACAGAGGACAGAGGACTGAAGACAGAACACTCGCTGCGCTCGCTTCGTGATCTGTGTTCAGTATTCAGAAGTCGCGTGGGCTGCTCCCATCAGATTACTGACACCTGACTACGGAGGCCGAAGGCCGCTCTGTCTCCTGTCCTCTGTCTTCTGTCTCCTGAAACCCCTTCCCGCCAGCGTTTCATCTTCTCTTCAAAAGCGAGGGTATAGGCAGGACTCGTCGACGGCAGAACGCGCGTCGCGTAAGCGTTTTCTGAAAACCAGCGCTCGAATTTCCCCGAGGTTTTTCCGTTGAAACAGACGCGCTTCAAGTGTGGCGCAAGTTCACGCAGAACGGAAAAATCGTTCGGTTCCGCCGCTCTGATCGCGGAGTCGAGCGCGCCCTCGCGCGCACAGCGGCGATAGACGTCCCAGACGCCGACCCCGTGCCGTAAGAGGGCGCGCTGTTTTTCAGGGTAATCGAACTCGGTCAGCGATTCGCCCAAGAGCGCGCCCATGATCCGCCAGAACTGATTTTGCCGATGCGCGTAATATTGCCGCGCGGCGAGCGACGCTGGCGAAGGAAAGCTCCCAAGAATCAGCGTCTCGACCGATGCGTCGATGATCGGTGGCAGACCGGCAAGGCTCTCGGACACCCGCGTCACATTTTTCATGGGGTCGCCCGCCCTGCTCTTAAGAATCATCAAAAAAACAACCCCCTTTTTTGGAAGGAAAAAGAAGAGTACCCAAGGCCGGACTGGTTTGGCCTTGTTTTTACATGGTTTGAAGGTGGGCTTTGCTCACCTTCAAACCCACCAACCCGGCAAAAAGGTGGGTTTTACTTTTTGACGAACTTCAGTGTCCGCCCGACATCTCGAGCATCAGCGCGTTGATCCGCTTGACGAAACCGGCGGGATCGTCGAGTGTGCCTCCTTCGGCGAGCATCGCCTGTTCGAGCAGGAGATTCGCCCAGTCGTCGAAGCGCGATCCGGGGTCGCTTCCCTCGTATTTGAGGCGCAGCACCACCGGATGTTTCGGATTGATTTCGAGGATCGGTCGGGCTTCCGGGGCTTTCTGTCCCGTGGCCTTCAGGATGCGCGCCAGATTGCCCCCCATGTCGTGCTCGTCGGCGACGATGCACGACGGCGAATCCGTCAGGCGGTGCGTAATGCGGACGTCTTTGACCTTTTCATCGAGCGCCTTTTTGATTTTTTCGATCAAATCCTTGTACTCGTCGGTCGCCGCCTGGACTTCCTGCTTTTCGGCCTCGTCTTCGAGTTTGCCGAGGTCGAGGCCGCCCTTTGCGACCGATTGCAAGGATTTACCGTCGAATTCGGTCAGGTATCCGACGACCCATTCGTCTACGCGCTCGGAAAGCAGGAGGACTTCGATCCCCTTCTTCCTGAAAATTTCGAGATGCGGGCTGTTTTTCGCTGCGGTGAAGGATTCAGCCGTCACGAAATAGATTTTTTCCTGCCCTTCCTTCATGCGCGAGACGTAGTCCGCGAGCGAAACCGATTCGTCGGTCGTATCGGCGTGCGTCGAAGCGAAGCGAAGCAGTTTGGCGATGCGATCCTTGTTCGTGGCGTCTTCGCCGACGCCCTCTTTGAGCACCTGACCGAACTCGGTCCAGAAACGGGTGTATTTTTCTTTTTCCGCCGCGTCCTCGCTGTCGGCCATGCCTTCGAGCAGGGAAAGCACACGCTTGACGCAGCCGCCACGAATCGCCTCGATATCCCGCGATTCCTGGAGGATTTCGCGCGAAACGTTCAGCGGCAGGTCGTTGGAATCGACGATGCCGCGAACGAAACGCAGATAAAGCGGCATGAGTTGCTCGGCGTCGTCCATGATGAAAACGCGCCGGACGTAGAGTTTGACGCCGTGGCGCGCATGGCGATCCCAAAGGTCGAAGGGCGCGTGCTGTGGAATGTACAGAAGCTGCGTGTATTCCTGCTTTCCTTCGACCTTCGCGTGCGTGTAAGCCAGAGGTTCTTCGAAATCGTGCGCGACGTGCTTGTAGAACTCTTTATATTGCGCGTCGTCGATTTCCGATTTCGGACGCGCCCACAGCGCGGATGCCTGATTGATCGTCTCGTCTTCTTCCGAGACGACTTGCGCCTTCTTTTCTTCGTCCCATTTTTCCTTTTTCATCACGATCGGCAAGGTGATGTGGTCGGAATACTTGCGGACGACCTGGCGCAGCTTCCACCCCGACAGAAATTCGTCTTCCTCTTCACGCAGATGCAGAATCACGTCGGTTCCGCGCCCCGATTTTTCGACCGCTTCGACCGAAAATTCCCCCTCGCCGGCGGATTCCCACCGGACCGCCTGATCCGCCCCGACGCCCGCGCGGCGCGAGACGACCGTCACTTTGTCCGCGACGATATACGAAGAATAAAAACCGACGCCGAACTGCCCGATCAGGTGCGCGTCCTTGGCCTGATCCCCCGTCAGCGACGAGAAAAATTCCTGCGTCCCGGATTTTGCGATCGTCCCAAGGTGCTCGATCGCCTCGTCGCGCGTCAAACCGATCCCGTTGTCCGAAACCGTGACCGTCCGCGCGTCCTTGTCGAAAGAAAGACGTATTTTCAACTCGGCGTCGTCGCCGTAAAGCGCCGGATTGTCCAGCGCCTCGAAACGCAGCTTGTCGCAGGCGTCGGACGCGTTCGAAATCAGTTCTCGCAGAAAAATTTCCTTGTTGCTGTACAGCGAATGAATCATCAGATTCAGCAATTGCTTGACTTCAGCCTGAAAGCTATGAGTTTCGGCGCTCATTGAAAACTCCATGAAAATTGACGAAAGGTGAGGCAACGCGCAGTCTGCGCGAAGATGCGTCAATAAATGGGGGCGTGCGGAGGTTTTTCAAGCGCACGAACCCGAAAAACGTGTATAGGTTGGGCTGCGCGAAGCAAAGCCCAACGTTCCGCGAACGCATAAATGACGGAATAAAGGCAAGGTTGGAAATGGAATGAAACCTTGGGCACGGCGCGCCGTGCCCACCAGAGGACAGATGTCAGGGATCAGGGATCAGATGGAAACCGATTGGTATTTCAACGATCTTCCCTCGGCGGCAACGCCGCCGCTGACCGATCTGATTCCTGTCCTCTGATTCCTGATACCTGATCGCAAGCTTCCACAATCGACCGACGCGCATTTTCGCGGTGCCGATCTTCCTATCTCCATTGAGCCTGAATGGAAATATTATGGAAGCTTTGAAATAAAAATTGAATCAGAATAGCGAAGTACCTGAAAAAACTTGCAAATTTTCCCAAGCTTGGTACATTCGGAGAAAACTACGCAATGTAAAACATCGGACGGATCTGAAGGTTTTATTCTTTTTCCAGTTCATCCCAACCAATGTCGACTCCGCCTTGCGGCACGAGAAGTACTGTGAAGCGGTTTGACATCAAAGCATGAACGAACTGAAAAAGGGATTGGACTTTTGATCTTCTCTTGGGAACGAGAATCATGCTATGGGTTGACGCCTTTGTTGACGCGATAAGGAACACCTTCAATTTGAGTGGGCGGACGAATCGAAACGGATTCCTGCTTTTCGCCCAGATTTATCTTATTGGCCTTTACGCGCTATCTTGGGCGGGGCAGACTCACAATGCTTTCCGATATTTTTACTGGATATACTTCGTTTTCCTGGGTGTTCCGTTCATTTCCCTATCCATCCGAAGATTGCATGACCTCTCTCTTTCTGCTTGGTGGAGTATTCTGATTTATGTTTATGTTCTTCAAGAACATACGTCGAAAGAAACCCTGGGTTGGCTTGTAATGATGCGGACCGATCTTTACGCCGTAAGCTCGTTTTCCTCATTCTCTTCGTTCTTCTCTTTGTTTCGTCTGGTCAAATACGCCCTTTTCCTTTTCCTGCTCTTCCTGATGTGCCGCCAAGGAGTGAAAGAAAATCCTTACGCCCCCAAGCCGGTTGGCGTTTTCACGACGCTTGGACATGCCTGGGGACGCGGCAGTTCAGCCGGCATACTTCTGGCGGTCGCATTCTTGATGGGTGGAAGCCTGTGGGTCGTATCGGGGGGTTGGGCAAGGCCGCCGCGCCTGAAAGATGTGATCGTAGACTACAGGCCGGAGAACTTTCAGGAGACTGCGGACAGGCCGTTTTTCTATTCCGTCGATGGCAACTTGAAATACGGCGTCTCCATCGATCGGGATGCGCCGACGCTCTTGAAAGGCAAGGACAAGGGAGAAGGCAAGTTGTGGGTGTGGCCATCCCCGGACAATCGGAAAGCGGCGATCTTCAGTGAAAACCGACTCTACCTGGCGCGAGAACATCAAGCTCTCATGCTCTTGCTGGAAAAAGCCGAATTCAGCAAGGATCTGGCTGTCGGAGAAGAATATTACAAAAGCGGTTATCTCCAATGGGACGAGGCTTCACGCTATCTCTATATTCCGCGCGATAAAAAGCAAAGCGATACGCAGTGGTCCAAATGGTTCTCAAAAGATGCCGTACTGATGCGTATCGATACGGAAAACCCTTCAAACCCGGAAATATGGATCAGGGAATTCAGATCGTCCAATTATTTTCTGGTGGGCGACGAAAATATATGCTTCAATTATTTGCGTGACGACGGAAAAGAACAGTGGAAATGTTCTGTTCGAGAAAAAACCGTGGATATGGCATCGTACAGTCCTCGGGAAATCGTTTTGGCGAACGGAAAGCGGCTGACGGAACGGCAGTTTGTATTCAACAAATTGGCAAACGGACCGGTCGGACTCGATCTGTGGAGAGAGAGCAATGGTCTCATCATGAAGCCGATTGAAGAGGGTATGACGGGACTTTTTCTGGGGCGCCAATCCAAAGCACCGCTTCTCAAAATGAGGGCCTACAGGAAAATGAAAATTGCAAAAAACAAATATAATTACGAATATAATGGGGAATATTGGCTTGGAAGCGGTGCCTTGCCTGGGAAGAGATATGCGTTTCTTGTAATGCTCGATAATAATATTCTGCTCGATTGCAAAACAGGGAAACACCGTGAGATACCAAAGGACACAAAAGTGTTCGTCAACACGACGAATCTTGCCGGCCCTGACCTCCAGTTGACTCCTGATTTCTTTCCATGGGGAAAAAACCTGCCAAAAGGCGAGGCTAAAAAACTTTAAAATATTCGCATAATTCATGCGCGTACGGAACGTTGGGCATCGCTTCGCTCACCCCAACCTATACCGCCGTAGGGGCACGGCGCGCCGTGCCCATCAGGGGACAGATGTCAGGGATCAGGGATCAGATGGAAACCGATCGGTATTTCAACGATCTTCCCCCGGCGGCAACGCCGCCGCTGACCGATCTGATTCCTGATACCTGATGGGTACGGCGCGCCGTGCCCCTACAATTCTTCTGATCCCCGATCCCGCCATTTATGCGTATGCGGAACGTTGGGCTTCACATTCGTTCAGCCCAACCTATATCGCCGTAGGGGCACGGCGTGCCGTGCCCAAAGGATCATTCCTTTTCCCAACCCGCCCTGTCCCGTCATTCAAGCGCATGCGGAACCTTGGGCATCAACCTATACCGACGATTGGGAAATGGAATCAGAAGTGAATCGCCCTCCCGTCGCACGCCAGCGCCGCTTCGTGCAGGACTTCCGACAGCGTCGGGTGCGCGTGGCAAATCCGCGCGATGTCCTCGCTCGCGGCGGAAAATTCGATCGCGACGACGGCTTCCGAAATCAGTTCGGAGGCGTTCGCGCCGACGATATGAACGCCCAGGATGCGGTCTGTTTGCGCGTCGACGAGCATTTTGACGAAACCTGCGGTCTCGCTCGCGCCGAGCGCACGTCCGTTGGCCATGAAAGGCGCTTTGCCGGTCTTGTAGGCGACGCCGTCGGCTTTGAGTTGCTGTTCGGTTTTTCCGACCCAGGCGATTTCGGGCGAAGTGTAGAGTACCCAGGGAATCGCATCAAAACGGCGGCTACCCGATTGCCCCGCCATGACTTCGGCGACCATGCACGCTTCTTCCATCGCCTTGTGGGCGAGCATCGGCCCGGAAACGACGTCGCCGATCGCCCAGACGCCGGGAAGATTTGTCCGGCAGTGCGCGTCTGTCTCGACGCGTCCTTGCGCGTCGAGCGCGAGGCCGACGCCCTCGGCGTTCAGCCCCTCGGTGTTCGGGACGCGCCCGACCGAAACGATCATGCGGTCGGCGGCAAATTCCAGCGCCGCGCCGGATTTGTCGGTGCAATGTACGGCGACGCCTTTTTTAGTAACTTCGACCTTGTTCAGCGTGACGCCCAAGCGAATATCGAAACCTTGCCGCGAAAAGGCACGGGCGGCTTCGCGCACGATGTCGGCGTCGGCCTGCGGCAGGAAGTCCGGGAGGGCTTCGAGGATCGTAAGCTCGGACCCCAGGCGCCGCCAGATGCTGCCCATTTCGAGGCCGATGACGCCCGCGCCGACGACGAGGAGTTTTTTCGGCACCGTAGCGATGTCGAGCGCGCCGACATTGTCGCAAACGATGCGGTTATCGACGGGGATATCCGGCAAATGGCGCGCGCGCGAACCCGTGGCGACGATGACGCGCGCAGCTTCGACCGTCTCTTCGCCGACCTTGACCCGCCATCCGTTTTCGCAGGGGCCGACGAAATATCCGCGCCCTTCGAGCAGGGCGACGCCGTTTTTCTTGAAGAGCAGCGCGATGCCCTGCGTCAGGCGGGCGACGACGGCGTTTTTCCGGGCGATCATCGTGGGAACGTCGATCTTCGGCTTGTTGATCGCGATGCCTTGCGCCGCGAAGCCGTCGCGCGCCTCCTCGAAGAGGCGCGACGTGTGCAGAAGCGCTTTCGAGGGGATGCACCCGACGTTGAGGCAGGTTCCGCCCAAGCGCGGCTTCCCTTTCGGGTCGGCGTAGGGATTCGACTCGCAGCACGCGACCGTAAAGCCGAGTTGCGCGGCGCGGATTGCCGCGACGTAGCCGGCGGGACCGCCTCCGATCACGAGGACATCGTATTTTTTTGGCATCTTCACGTTTCCCTTTGCATCATTCCTTTTCCAGTTCATTCATGCTTTGATGCCGAGCCGTAGACAGTACTCGCGTCCCGCAAGGCGAAGTCGACGATGGAAGGGATGAACTGGGGATGGAATCATACGCCGAGCAGGAGGCGCGACGGGTCCTCAAGCGCGCCCTTGATCGCCACGAGGCCGAGCACCGCTTCGCGGCCGTCGATGATGCGATGGTCGTAAGACATCGCCAGATAGTTCATCGGACGGATCACGATTTCTCCGTTTTCGACGACCGCGCGATCCTTGGTTGCATGCACGCCGAGAATCGCGGACTGCGGCGGGTTGATGATCGGCGTCGAGAGCATCGAGCCGAAAACGCCGCCGTTCGAAATCGAGAAGGTGCCCCCGGTCAATTCTTCGATCGAGAGCTTGCCGCTCTGCGCTTTCTGGCCGAATTCGGCGATTTTTCTTTCGATGTCTGCCAGGCTCATCTGGTCGGCGTCGCGCAGGATGGGGACGACCAAGCCGCGCGGACTGCCGACCGCGATGCCGATGTCGATGTAGCCGTGATAGACGATGTCGTTCTCGTCGACCGATGCGTTGAGGATGGGGTATCGTTCGAGCGCCGCCGTGACCGCCTTTACAAAAAAGCCCATGAAGCCGAGCCGGACGCCGTGCGCCTTTTCAAAAGCCTCCGCGTAACGCTTGCGCAGGGCGATCAGCGCCGCCATATTGACCTCGTTGAACGTCGTCAGGATCGCGTTGGACGATTGCGATTGAACGAGACGTTCCGCGATGCGCGCACGCAGGCGCGACATGGGGACGCGTTGCTCCGGGCGTTCGTCGAGCGGGACTTCGACCAGAGGCGAGAGCGGCAGCGCGAGCGCGGGGTTCGCCACCGCTTTCGGGAGAGCGTCCGCGCGCGGCGGCGGCTCGGTCGGCGAGCGAAGCGGCGGCTGCGCGGCGAGCGCGTCCTCCTTGGTAATCCGACCGCCCCGCCCCGTTCCGGCGACCTCGGACGGAGAAACGCCCTTTTCGTCCAGTATCTTTCGCGCCGAGGGCATGGCGCTCCCGGCAAAGGCGCTCACCGAGGCTTCGGGAGCGAGATCGGGCGCGCCGCCTTCACGCGCAGGAGCGGGCGGCGCTTCCGCCGTCGGCGGAGCCTCCGAGGCGCGCGTTGCCGTCGCTTCGGTATCGATGCGCGCGATCAGTTCCCCCGCGAGGACCTTCGCCCCGCTGCCTTTGAGTATTTCGACGAGCACGCCGGTCTCCGGCGCCGGAAGTTCGAGAACGACCTTGTCCGTTTCAATGTCGATCAGATTGTCTCCCCGCGCGATACCCTCCCCGACCTGCCTGTGCCACGTCAGGAGATTCGCTTCCGTCACGGACTCCGACAACTGCGGGATTTTTATATCGACGATCATCCTTCCTCCAATTTGCCCTGTTCGCCCTATTTGCTCTATTCGCTCTATTTCTTGTCCGTCGCCTTGAGGAATGCGCTTTCTCCCAGCGCGGATTCGACAAGCATCTTTTGTTGCGCGCTATGCTCCTTGCCGTAAGCGACCGCGGGGGACGCCGCCGCCGGACGCGAAACCAGGAGGAGGCGCTGGTGACCCTTGAGCGGACGGTCGAGGTGCTCGCGTGAAACGATCCAGTACCACGCGCCCTGATTGCGCGGTTCCTCCTGACACCAGACGATTTCGGTCGCCTTGGGATATCGGGCGAGTTCGGCCTCGAAAGCTTCGTCCGGGAAAGGATAGAGCTGCTCGATCCGCGCGATCGCGATGTGCTTGATGTTCCGGCTGCGGCGCGTCGCGATCAGGTCGTAATAGACCTTGCCCGAACAGAAGACGACGCGCGTCACTTTCCGCTCGTCGACCGGGTCGACCTCGCCGATGATGTGCTGGAACTGTCCCTTGGAAAAATCGTCGATCGTCGAGATGACTTCCTTGTGGCGCAACAGCGACTTCGGCGTAAAAACGATCAGGGGTTTGCGCTGTTTGCGGATCGCCTGCCGCCGCAGCATGTGGAAGACCTGTGCGGGCGTCGTCGGTTGGCAGACCTCCATGTTCATGTCGGCGCAAAGCTGCATGAAGCGTTCGACGCGCGCCGAGGAATGTTCGGGCCCCTGCCCTTCGTAACCGTGCGGCAAAAACAGGACCAGCCCACAGACGCGCCCCCATTTGGCTTCGCCGGACACGATGAACTGGTCGATCACGACCTGCGCGACGTTGGAAAAATCGCCGAACTGCGCTTCCCAGATGACGAGGTCGGTGGGGTTCGATGTTGCGTAGCCGTATTCGAAGGCGAGGACGGCTTCTTCCGAGAGGACCGAGTCGAAGCACTGGAACGACGCCTGGTTTTCCTGGAGGTTTCCGAGCGGACAATACATCCCCTCGTCCCAGCGCTCGCGTTTCTGGTCGTGCAGCGCCGCGTGGCGGTGGAAGAAGGTGCTACGGCTCACGTCCTCGCCGGAGATGCGCACGCCGTACCCCGAAACGAGCAGGGATGCGTACGCGAGGTTCTCTGCCATCCCCCAGTCGAAGGGAATCGCGCCCTGCCCCATAAGCCGGCGGTCGTCGATGATTTTCTGCACACGGTTGTGCAAAACGAAATTTTCGGGAATCGACGCCAGACGCTCCGAAAGCCGCTTGATCTCCCGGATCGGGATCGTCGTATCGCAGTTCGGCGTATAGCCGTTGCCGAGGTAGGGCTTCCAGTCGATGAGCAGGGGATTCGTATGCCCGGCGATCACGGGGTTGTAGAGCAATTCGCCCCGGTCGAGCTGTTCGCGGTAACGGACGATCATGTCGTCGGGCCCGTCGACCGGGAGGACGCCCTCGGCGATCAGTTGATCCGCGTAGATCTTGCGCGTTCCTGGATGCGCGCCGATGCGCTTGTACATCAGCGGCTGAGTCACCATCGGCTCGTCTTGCTCGTTATGTCCGAGCTTTCGGAAACAGACGATGTCGACGACGACGTCTTTATGGAATTCCTGCCGAAACTCGACGGCGAGGCGAGTCGCAAGCGCGACCGCTTCGGGATCGTCGCCGTTGACGTGAAAAATCGGCGCGCTCGCCATTTTGAAGAGGTCGGTGCAATAGATCGACGAGCGCGTATCGCGTGGGTCGGAAGTCGTGAATCCGATCTGGTTGTTGACGACGACATGCACGGTGCCGCCGGTCCCATAACCCCGCGTCTGCCCGAAATTGAGCATCTCCTGGTTCACACCCTGACCGCCGACCGACGCGTCGCCGTGGATCAGTACCGACAGTATCCTGTTCTCGCCGTCGTCGCCCCGCCGGAGCTGGCGCGAATAGACCGAACCCTGGACGACGGGGTTCACGATTTCGAGGTGCGAAGGATTGAACGCCAAGGAGAGGTGGCAAGGCCCCCCCGGCGTCGCCACCGTCGACGAATAGCCCAGATGGTACTTCACGTCCCCCGGCGGCTTCTCTCCGGGGTTTTCCTTACCCTCGAACTCGTCGAAGAGCATCGCCGGCGACTTGCCGAGCGTGTTGACGAGCACGTTGAGGCGCCCACGGTGCGCCATGCCGATGACGATCCCCTCGATGCCGAGTCCGCCCGCTGCGCGAATCAACTCGTCGAGCGAAACGATCAGCGATTCGCCGCCTTCGAGCGAAAAGCGCTTCTGCCCCACGTAGCGGGTATGCAGATAGCGTTCGAGCGTCTCGGCGGCGGTCAGACGTTCGAGGAAGCGCAGCTTCTGCGCGGACGTATAGGCCGCCGTGGCGCGGATCGGCTCGATCTGCGCCTGGATCCAGCGCCGCTCGGAGATGTTGCTGATATACATGTACTCGACGCCGATCGAGCCGCAGTAGGTTTCCTTGAGCGCGTCGAGAATCTGTCCGAAGCTGGAGCGCTCGGAAACGCCCTTGAACGACCCCGCGTTGAACAGCGTGTTGATGTCCGCGTTGGAAAAATCGTAAAACGACGGTTCCAGCTCGTTGATGTCGGGGCGCGGCTGGCGCTTGAGCGGGTCCAGATTCGCCCAGCGCGCGCCGAGGGTGCGGTAGGCGCTGATCATTTGAAGAACGCTGACCTGCTTCGCGTCGTCGAAAGGCTGTGCCGCCGACGCCCGATAACCGCCGCGCAGCGCCTGCTCGACAAAAGCGTTGATGATCGGCAGATGCGGCACGTCGCGCGCGACAGGACCCGGCAAGCGCACGATTCGGTCGAAATAGTCGCGCCACGCCCCCGGGACCGAACCGGGGTTGTCGAGGTAATTCTCGTAGAGTTCTTCTATGAACGGAGCATTCGAACCGAACAGGTGCGAAGTTTCGAATAATTCAGTCATCATGGCAACGATTCAACCTCCCGGATCGTACATTTACATTCTACATTCGGAATGGAGAAGCATTTTGAGAACAAGGAGAGAGGCGCGGAGGAAGAAACATCGTTTCAGCGTTCGCCGGCGAGCGGAACGTCGCGGAGGAGCGGCCCGTCGTAGACCTGCCTCGGACGCCCGATCTTGTATTCCGGGTCGGAAATCATTTCCGCCCATTGCGCCATCCAGCCGACGGTGCGCGCCAGCGCGAAAATACACGTAAACATCGACGTCGGGATTCCCATGGCCTTTTGCACGATCCCCGAATAAAAATCAACGTTCGGATAAAGCTTTTTCTCGACGAAGAAATCGTCTTCGAGCGCGATTTTTTCGAGTTCGAGCGCCAGCCGGAACAAGCGGTCGTTCTCGAGGCCGAGTTCCTGAAGGACTTCCGCACAGATTCTCCGCATAATCTTCGCGCGCGGGTCGAAATTCCTGTAGACGCGGTGACCGAAGCCCATCAACTTGAACTTGTCGCCCTTGTCCTTGGCGCGCCGGATGTATTCCTGAACGCGCGAAACGTCGCCGATCTCTTCAAGCATCCGCAGGCAGGCCTCGTTCGCCCCGCCGTGCGCGGCGCCCCACAGGCAGCCGATCCCCGCCGAAATGCACGCGTAGGGATTCGACCCCGTCGACCCGGCCAGACGCACCGTCGACGTCGAAGCGTTCTGCTCGTGGTCGGCGTGCAGGATGAATATCGTGTCGAGCGCACGCACGAGAACCGGGTTGGGTTCGTATCTCTCGCACGGCGTACCGAACATCATCTGCATGAAGTTGGACGTGTAATCCAGGTCGTTGCGCGGATACATGAAAGGCTCGCCGATCGAATACTTGTACGCCAGCGCAACGATCGTCGGCAACTTGGCGACGATGCGGTTGAAACTCACGTTCCGCCGCTCCCGGTCCGAAAAATCCTCGACATCGTGATGATAGAAAGCCGAAAGCGCGCCGACGACGCCGACCATCACGGCCATCGGATGCGCGTCGCGCCGGAAGCCCTGGTAGAACTTGGCCATCTGCTCATGGACCATCGTATGCTTTTTGATGATCGTTTCAAACGCGCGTTTCTCCTCGACGTTCGGCAACTTCCCGTGCCGTAGCAGGTAAGCGACGTCCAGAAAATTGCAACGCTCCGCAAGCTGCTCGATCGGGTAGCCCCGGTAGAGGAGCGTCCCCTTGTCGCCGTCGATGAAAGTGACCCGCGACCGGCACGACGCCGTCGATAAAAAACCCGAATCGTAAGTAAACAAACCGTGCTCGGCCGCCAAGGACCGGATATCGATGCAGTCGTTCCCATAAACAGGGGAAATGATCGGCAATTCGATCGGATCGCGTCCATCGATGTGTAGCGTCGCTTTACGTGTATTTGTCATTGTCTGGCTCCAATCAGAATTATCCCGAATGCCCCACCCTGCTCAAAACGGCTTTCAAGAAGCCGCCCTTCCCCCTTTTCTCAGGTTTTATTCCCTTCCGGTTCGCCCTTGGGCACGGCGCGCCGCAGGATCCTCGCGCACCGCAACAAGGAAACGACTTCGGCCTGCAAAGCGTCGCGGCACGGCGCCCTGCCCGCGATGATCGCCCAAAGCGCGTCGTCCTCCATCTCGGCGAGCACGGCGAATTCCTCCCGCTGCTCCGGCGTCAATCCTGGGAAGTCCATTTCCAGAAAGTCGCCGAGCAAGGTATCGATTTCATGCAGGGGACGACACGCGCATCGCCATCGCAGACGATTCATCTTCGCCGTCGCATCCATCGCCCGATCCGCCTGCGGAAAACCGACGCTTTCCAAACGGGAATCGCGCGCCCGCCGCGCCTGTACTTCAGCCAATCTCGTTATGGTAATAGTAGCCGCGCGTGGAATAAAAACCGCGCCGCCACTCGACGGGACGATCCCCGTAAGTGTAGCTTACGCGCTCGACGAGCAGCAAGGGCATCCCTTCCTCGATTTCGAGGCTGCGAGCACACAGTTTATCAGCCGAAACGGCGGACAGCCGTTCGTCGGCGCGGATCATGCGAACGCCGTAGCGCGACTCGAACAGGCTGTAAAGCGAATGCACTTCCCCCTTGAGGATGTCGAGCGTCAAATCCGGGAACAGCACGCTCGACAGGTAGATTTCGTCGAAGACGATCGGCACGCCTCCGAATTTCATCACGCGCCGGACGACATGAATCGGCGCGCCAACCTCGATTCCGAGGATTCGCGCGACATCCGCGCCCGCTTTCGCGCGCCCGCATTCGAGCGGCGCGTTCTCGTGCGGCGGAAGCTCGCCCTCGTCCGCCGACAGGCGGAGAAAGCGGAAAAACGCGTTCGGATCGTTGTGCGAAGCGACGAAAGTCCCCTTCCCCTGGCGGCGCACGAGCAAATTCTCCGCGGCCATCTCGTCGATCGCCTTGCGGATCGTCCCCTGACTGACGCCGAAACGAAGCGAAAGCTCGGATTCGCTCGGAATGATGTCGCCCGGACGCCACTCGCCGGACTCGAGGCTGCGTAGAATCAATCCACGAATCTGGCGGTAAAGCGGGTTAAAAGCCGGAGAGTAAACCATGGACATCCTCCTGAAAATTTCGGTTACGACACACTTCTCAGATCAACATATTATATAAGAGAGAGCATCTATAGAACCTGAAGAGAAAGCACTTTTTTCAATCAACGTCAAGACCAATTATAAAAGGAATATTACCGGATTTTTCGGCTTTTATCCTTGCAGAAGACAGAAGACTGAGGACAGAAGACTGAACGGCCTTCGGCCTCGTCAGGGATCAGGAATCAGGGATCAGGAATCAGATCAGTCAGCGGCGGCTTCGCCGCCGGAGAAACATCGTTGAAACACCGATCGGTTTTCATCTGATCCCTGATACCTGACATCCGTCCTCTGAGCTATAGCTTGGGCTGCGGCGAAGGGAGAGCCACAACGATTCCGCATACGTGTGAATGATGCCGAGCTTCGCTTCGCCAGAATTGGCGGTACGCGTGCCTCGCTGATGCTTCTATAATTTTCCATTTCATTTCCTCACACAAAATAAATCCGCCATGTTCAGGGTGTCCTCGGCCTCTCCCGGAGGGCCTGTTACGGAACCGCGTCGGCGTGAAACACGCGGTCTTCGGGCGTTTCGGGTGTCTGCGCGCCACCGCAGGCCGAACCGGTTCCTTCGGGTTCATCGGGTGTCTGCGTACCACCGCAGGCCGAGCAACCCGACCGGATGCCGCCATTTTCGCTTGGGCGCGTGTTCGGTTTCCCGACCATTTGGCCGCATAGGTTGGTGGTGAGCGAAGCGAACCCCAACGTTCCGTATGTGCATGAATGACGGAATAGAGGGTCAGGGATCAGATCAGTCAGCGGCGGCGTTGCCGCCGGAGAAAGATCGTTGAAACGCCGATCGGTTTTCATCTGATCCCTGATACCTGACATCTGTCCTCTGAGCTATAGGTTGGGCTGCGCGAAGGGAGAGCCACAACGATTCCGTATGCGCATGAATGATGTGATAAGGCAGGCTGGAAGGCTTGGAAACGCACCGACGCCCACCGAAACGCCGAAAGCCCCTTCATTTTCCCCTTGTCAGGGGGAAAGTGGGGAAACCCTGCCTCATTCCTTTTCCGGTTCGCTCCTCCATTCGTCGACTTCGCCTTGCGGGACGCTAGTACTGTGAAGCGGCTCGGCATCAAAGCATGAACGATCTGGGAAAGGAATCATCGCTCCGCTCAGCGGTTCTCACCCGTTCGTTTTTTCTTCCGTTGGGTTTTGCAAGCCCAGGTATAGCGACGGCGCCCAAAAAAAAGAGGCCATCAAAGCCTCATTTTAATTTTACGGGGAAGGCAGGTTAAAGGAAAAGTTTCGCGAAAGCAATAATAACGCCAGCAAAGGCAACACCCAAAGTAAAGGGATGCCAGCGAGATTCCATAAGGATTTTCGTTATCTCGGCATGCATTTTCTCGCATTCGGTGCGCATCTTCTCGCATTCGGTGAACATTTTAGAAATCTCAGCGTCGATGCGCTTACTCATAAGTCAGTAATATAGGCTACATCCGGATGCTGAAAGAATGAGCGAATGAGTTTGGGGTTGTTCTGAATCTGTTCGAGTTGTTCGCGTATTTTCGGCTCCAGTTTCTCTCCT
>JAISAZ010000119.1 GCA_031266435.1 Accumulibacter sp. | reverse complement strand
CCGACCACGCGCCCGCTGTCGTCCACGCCGATGAACACTCTGCCGCCGGAAGCGTTGGCAAAAGCGCAAACCTCGGCGGGAAGCGACTTGTCGGCGTTCTCCTTGAATTCCACCGTATCACTCTCGCCCTCGCTGAGGAGGGCAGCCAAGTCTTCAATCACCAGCGAATCTCCTTATCACGCTTCATGAGCTTTGCGCCGCTTCCCGCTATTTTTGCTTGTTTTTTGATGACGAGACACATATTTTCTCGTAGGCGATGATAGCCGGATCATCTCCCCATTGGCTGGCTGTATGCCATCGCTGGCAAGCCTTCTGTCTGTTTTGCTCAAGCTTGCGCCCTGTCCCGGACATCAGGTCGAGCATGATTTTCGCATCGGCGTGCCTCTGTTTTGCGGCTTTCTGAAACCACTCGACAGCCTTGCGATCGTCCTGAGGCATTCCCCGGCCCGCTGAGTGCAGCAAACCGAGAATGTATTGCGCACTGGCCTGACCCTGGTTGGCGTTAGACTCGAACCCCCCGACCTGAAAAACATCAGAGACAATCGTTGGCAGCGACCAAGTACCTTCTAGGATAACCAGTTCTTCGCGCATCCCCGAAAATGACGACTCGGTATGAATGAAGCGCGTACCGTTCCAGGTCCACACATCAAGGCTCCAACAATCCTCAAGCCCGCGCACTTTTTGGGTTGAAAAGATTATAGATTCCTGAGCAACTCCAGAAGCATCTGTGGTGATCAGAGTTGGGTCATAAGGAGGCAAGGCGTTCACAACCCAATATCCAAGTCCAGCATTATAGGCATCCATCCAACATTGGGTTGAGACCAGCATCTGGGTTTTGGTCAGACGAACAGATGAAAGTTCCGACATATTTTCAAGGAATTCCCCGCAATTTTCGCCGCTTATAGTTGCGCGAAGCGCTTCTCGCAAGGCATCCGAGTTCTCGGCAACGAAACGGTCATCGCCGAGTAACGATTTGTGAAAAGGCACTTCAATGACCACCGGCACAGGCAAAGGCGCAAATACAGTGTGTTCGTTCCGTTTCCCCTTTCTGACCAAAGCTCCCGGAGTCCCTATTCGGCCCTGGTATTCGTCCATTTTCAACAGTACCGCCGCAGCGCCCTTATCGGAAAGGCGCCAGTTAGCGTCCCCAGAAATCATCCCAATTTCGCTGTCACGCAGAAGCGCCCGTAACAGAGCCGAAATTTCCTTTGCCCCGAGATCGGCTACCAAGCTGTCCCGCCTGATTTTGACTTCCCCGATCATTTGACCGTTGACATACAACGAAACTTCAAATGTGGATGGCAGGCGGGCCACAGGGGTTTCCTCGTAGCCACTAATCATCAACTGACCAGTGACATGTTCGTTGGGTCCGGCCTTTCGCGTTAACAGCAACAACACGGACTGTTCATCGCTCTCGCTTTGGTAGCCGGCGGCTCTGCACGTGCAGGTGTTATCACAGGCCAACTCCCAGTCATGATGATAGTAGTGCAGTCCCTTCGGGCAGACGGGCAGCGGCGCCGGCAGTTTTGTACTCGCTTGGGATTCTGTCTTTTCTGCTTCTTTCACTTTCACTTTCACTTTCACTTTCACTTCCTCTTCTGTCACTGTCGACTGTTTTCCAACTGCCCGCCTTTCCAACGCCGCCTTATTCTGTGCTACCAACTTTTCCATTGCAATCGCCCGGTTTTTTTCCTCCACTTGCTTTTTATCCTGTTGCTGGCATTCTCCCCAGGGATCAAATGAAATATGCACCATGCTCCTGTTCAGCGGACAGGCAATGGCCGCCATCTCATTACTCGCTACGGTTTGGGCGTTTACCAGCGAAGCATTCAGCCCCAAGTAAAGTACAAGGACAAGGCGCCCAATGACATTGGGGATAAAAGACATTCTGACTCTCCACGAGCCATGCCTCAACACGGAATTAGTCACTCTATTCCCCCAAGCTCTTCTCCACCACCTCGAACACATCCCGTGACAACCCTGGCTGACGCCGCAGTCCCTCCAGCGCCGTCTGCGCATGCCTCTGGTGCGCTTCATCGAACTTCCGCCAGCGGTCGAAGCAACGCGCCAAGCGCGCGGCGACTTGCGGGTTGATTGGATCGAGCGCGCCGATCCGCGCGGCCAGAAAGCGGTATCCCGCGCCGTCCGCCGCGTGAAAATGCCGGTGGTTGGCGCCGAAGGTGCGCAGCAGGGCGTATACCTTGTTCGGATTGTTGAGGTCGAAAGCCGGGTGCCGGGTCAGTTCTTCGACGCGCCGCAGGGTGCCCGGCAGGGGACTGGATGCCTGTATCGACAGCCATTTGTCGACGACCAGCGCTTCATGATTCCAGCGGTCGTGGAAGTCGCGTAGCGCGACGAGGCGTTGCGGGGAATCGCGATGTGCGAGGACGCCGAGCGCCGCGAACTGGTCGGTCATGTTGTCTGCTTCGGCGAACTGGGTGAAAGCCTGCGCCCGGTAATCCGCCGATTCGAGCTGAGCGAGGTAGCCGAGGCAAAGGTTGCGCAGCCGCCGGCGGGCGGATTCCGCCGTGTCCCAGCGGTACGCGCCAGCGGGCGCGAGCTTGGCGTACAGGGCGGCGAAATCCGCTTCCAGCACCGCCGCCAGCGTCCGGACCAACCCTTCGCGGGCGAGAAACAGCGCTTCGGGGTCGACGACGTCCATCCGTTCGGCCAGCGTTGCCTCGCCGGGCGGGGTCAGCGCTTCGGCGACAAACGCCGGGTCGCCGCCGCCCTTCAGCACCGCGCGCGCCGCTTCGATGACGCCGTCCGGCCATTCCGCCGCTTCTCCGCGCGCAAGGCGCGCCGCGTTGCCGAGGATCAGCCGGCCGAATAGCTGCTGTCCCGCTTCCCAGCGGTTGAACGCGTCGCTGTCGTGTGCCAGGAGGTGCGCAAGCTCCGCGTCGCTGTGGGGAGCGTCGAGGATGACCGGCGCGGAGAAGCCGCGCAGCAGCGAGGGCGTCGGTGCGGCGGGGATGTTTTCGAAGACGAAGCGCTGCTCGGGCGCTTCGAGATGCAACACCCGCGTCGTTTCTCCTCCGAGGTCGAAATCGCGGCCGTCAGGGCCGACGAGGCCGACGGCCACCGGGATCAGGTAAGGAGTTTTCTCCGCCTGCCCCGGCGTCGGCGCGCACGATTGCGCGAGCGCCAGGGTGTAGCGCCGGGCGGTTTCGTCATACGCGCCGCGCGCGGTCACGCGCGGCGTCCCCGCCTGACGGTACCAGGCCATGAACTGCGTAAAATCGAAGCCCGACGCCGCGGCCATCGCGGCGACGAAGTCGTCGCAGGTCACGGCCTCGCCGTCGTGGCGGCGGAAATATTCGTCCATGCCCGCGCGGAACGCATTGCGCCCGATCAGCGT
>JAISAZ010000011.1 GCA_031266435.1 Accumulibacter sp. | reverse complement strand
AGAGCGGCATAAGAAGTGGAGGGAGCGGTAAAGAACGCCCTGACTTTTGCGGGGCGGAGCTGAACGGTTTTCAGGTGCGAGCGGATGTTGGTTTCGAGTTCGGCTTCGGTACGCGGCATCGATCGTTTGCCGATCTTGCGTTTTAGATCGCTGTTCAGAAACTCGTCGGGGTTGTATTCGGGAGCGTACGGCGGGAGAAAGAAGACTTCAATTTCGTCCGGGCGCCTGGACAGCCATTCCGATACTTTCTTCGAGTGATGTACGCGCAGATTGTCGAGAACGAGAAATACCTTGAGGCGGGAATCTCGAACCAGGCGACGCAGGAAGTCGATCAGTTTGTCGGCGTTCATGTTGTCTTTGTACAGTACGAAACGCAATTTCCCTCGGTTGGAGATCGCGGAGAGCATGTTGATTTTCATCTTCTTGGATTCGACGCGTACGACCGGTGTTTTGCCTATGGGGGCGTAGCCTCTTGCGTAATTCGCGGTGTTTTGAATCCCGCTTTCGTCTCCGAAGAAGATTTCGGCGTTTTCTTCTTTCGCACGAGCCTTGATCCCCGGAAACTCTTGCTCCACCCATTCGCGCACGCGCGCCTCGTCTTGTTTGTAGGCGCGTTTGACCGGACGCTGTACCGAGAATCCCCACCGCTCCAGATAGTATCCGAGCGTCGAGAGAGGCATGTCGATCTTGTACTGGTGTTTGATGAGCGCCCGGATGTTGTTCCGGGTCCACATGCATTCCTTGAAGCGCAACTGTTCCGGGGTCTTGTCTATGATGATTTCCCGGATTTCACGCTCTTGTTCTGGAGTCAGGGTACGTTTGGCACCGAAGCGCCGACCGCGTTGTTTGGGCTTGATCCCGTCCATCCCGGATTCCGCGTAGAGCTTTTTGGTGTTCCTGACGTGTCTTTCACTTACGTCGAGGATTTGGGCTATCTCGGCATTCTTTTTGCCTTGCTTGATAAGACGCACGATGCTTTTTCTGATCTCGTATTGCGCTCCCGGCCCGATCCGTACCGCTTTCGTTCTCAATTCGTTTTCCATCCCAACATTTTACCTCTTCTCTTATCTTTAGGCAAGGTTTATTTGGGAGGTCAATAGCACAAGGATTGTCCGCTTTTTGCGTGTGTTGGGAAAGGGCGTAGCCCAGAGCCGTTTCCCAATACACGCGGCGCACCTGTATAATTTAATTATCTGCTGAACGGAATAATCCTGGAAACCGCTTTGAGCACTGATTTTTCGCATTGAAGGGCAGGTGATGACAAGCTTCTCCGGTTTTTTGACCGCTCACCCACTTAGGAGAGTCCGTTACGCGCCTGGGAGCACCGCCCCACAGCACGCTGGCGGTGTTGCTCCTCCTTGCAGACATGAGTCTGCCGCGTCGTCGCGCCTTGCCAGCACACTCCGGGACAGCACTCCCAGGCACGTTCAACTGCGGTTTCCAGGATAATTCTCGATTTTCGCTTGTGGCAATGAAGCTCAAATTCTCGAAGATGCACGGCGCGGGGAACGACTTTGTCGTATTCGACGGAGTCCGTCAAAAAATCGCGCCGACCCCGGAACTGATCCGCTGCATCGCCGACCGGCGTTTCGGCATCGGGTGCGACCAGGTTCTGCTCGTCGAAAAATCCGGCGACGCGTCGGTCGATTTTCGTTATCGCATCTTCAACGCCGACGGCGGCGAGGTCGAGCAGTGCGGCAACGGCGCGCGCTGCTTCGCGCGTTTCGTCCATGAACAGGGCTTGACCGACAAGAAGGAAATCCGCGTCGAAACACTCAAGGGCGTCATCCGTCCGCGTATCGAAGACGATGGAAACGTCACCGTCGACATGGGCGCGCCCGTCTTTGACCCCGAAAAAATCCCCTTTCTCGGCGCGGCGCGCGCTTCGACCGCGGGCGTCGTTTTTCGGATCGACCTGGGCAGTGAAACCGTCGAGGCGGCTGTCGTCTCGATGGGAAACCCCCACGCCGTCCTCGTCGTCGGCGACGTCGACGACGCGCCCGTCGCGCGCATCGGGCCGCTCGTCGAAGCGCACCCGCTCTTTCCCCGGCGCGTAAACGCCGGCTTCATGCAACTCGTCGACCCGCATTCGATCCGCCTGCGTGTATTCGAGCGCGGCGCCGGAGAAACACTTTCCTGCGGGACGGGCGCGTGCGCCGCCGTCGTCGCCGGAATCCTGCGTAGCGCGAACGCGCGCCTCGAATCCCCGGTCCGCGTCGAAACGCGCGGCGGAGTTCTGACGATCGCCTGGGCAGGCGGCGATGCGTCCGTTTTCATGACCGGGCCCGCCGTGACCGTATTTACCGGAGAGATCGAGGCCTTCCCCTCCACGCCGAGCTTGGGCAAAGCACCGCGTGAGCGGCAGCCTCGCTCGCATGGCCCTTCCCGCCCCTCCCCTTGATGGAGAGGTTTTCAACCGGAGTCTGCTTTTGATGAAATCACAGGACGTCGTCGATTTCCTTCTCGGAAATCCCCAATTCTTCGAAGAGCACAGCGATCTGATCGTGCAACTCGAAATTCCGCACCCCCACAGCGGTCGGGCGATTTCGATCACCGAGCGTCAGATGCTGGCACTGCGCGACAGGAACCGCTACCTCGAAGGCAAGCTGGGCGAATGGCTCCAGTTTGGCAAGGAAAACGATTCGATCGGCGAAAAGCTGCACCGTCTGGGCGTCGCGCTCATCGCCGCGTCGACTTTTCAGGCCGTCATGCACATCCTGAACTTCCACCTGCGCGACGATTTCGACATTCCGCACGTCGCGCTCCGCCTCTGGAATTATCCCGACGACACCGAAGAGATGCCGGAGTTCGCCAAGGTCAGCGAAGACCTGCGCGCTTTCGCCGAAACGCTGCTCCAGCCGTATTGCGGCACGACGTCGGGGTTCGAGACCTCGTCGTGGTTCGGCGACGCCGCCGGATACATCCGCTCGCAGGCATTGATTTCCTTGCGCAAGGGCGGCGGGAGCGTCGGCCTCGTCGCGCTCGGCAGCGAGGATGCGCAGCGTTACCACAGCGGGATGGGGACGCTCTACCTGGAACGCTTGGGCGAAATGGCCTCGGCGGCGTTCGCGCGGATTCTGCGCCACGCCTGATGCGCGACGAGAGCGCATCCCCGCCCGACGGCGACGTCGAGGGCTACCTCGAAGAACTCGCCGCGCAGCGTCGCCGCTCGCCGCACACGATCAGCAATTACCGGCGCGACTTGGGTGTCCTCGTCAGGCTCGCCGCGAACAGTTCGCCGCCGCTTGCCATCGACGCCGTCGAGACGCCGCAGATCCGTCGTTTCGTCGCCCAACTGCACGCGCAGGGCCTCGGCGCCCGTTCGCTCGCGCGAATGCTTTCGGCGTGGCGCGGCTTTTACCGCTGGAAAATCCTGCACGGCACGTCGGAGCACAACCCGGTCGAAAACGTCCGCCCCCCCAAAAGCGTCAAGGCTCTGCCGAAAGCGCTTTCAGCCGACGAGACCGGGCGCCTCCTCGACACGCCGGAAAGCGACGACGCGACCGCGCAATGCGACCAGGCCATGTTTGAACTCTTTTATTCGTCGGGCCTGCGCCTCGCGGAACTCGTCGCGCTCGACCTCGACTGCCTTCAGGACGCGTTCGGCAGCGCGGAAATCCGCGTCTTCGGAAAACGCGGCAAATGGCGCATCGTCCCCGTCGGACGAAAAGCCTGCGACGCGCTCCGCGACTGGGCGCGACGGCGCGGCGAAATCGCTTCCGACGGGGAGTCCGCGCTTTTCGTCGGGCAGCGCGGCAAAAGGATCCACCCGCGCGTCGTCGAAGAGCGGCTCCGTCGCCGCGCGCTCGCGCAGGACCTGCCCGTTTCCGTACACCCGCACATGTTGCGGCATTCCTTTGCCTCGCACCTTTTGCAATCGTCGGGCGACCTTCGCGCCGTACAGGAAATGCTGGGACATTCGAGTATCGCCTCGACGCAGGTCTATACCCACCTCGACTTCCAGCACCTCGCCCAGGTCTACGACCTCGCGCATCCGCGAGCGAAGCGCGACAAGGCGCGAGGAAACGCGAAGGTCGCGTTCTCCGGGAAAAATACCGAGGGGAAGGCCAAATGATCCCGGAAACCGCTTTGAGCACTGATTTTCCCCATTGAAGGGCAGGTGATGATAAGCTTCTCCGGTTTTTTGACCGCTCATCTCGCCAAAGCGTGATTTTTTGCCGATTGCGAATTCCCTCACCAGGATTCCGGGCCAAATAATCGATTTTTTCACGGCGCCCCGGAGTCTGTTGGTCTAAAATTCAGGTATTAGGTCCGTTGTCATTCCGCCGGAACAGGAAGCCGGGGGTTTCTCCCTCGCGGCATTTCTCCCGCGCCGAAAACGGCCGGAGGCATTTGAAGGAGTACGTTGGTGTCGATACGCGCGCGTCTGATCTTGACGTTTTCGATCTGTCTGAGCACTGCATGCTGCGGGATCGCATTCGCCGTTTTTTCGAAAGCCGGGAATCTGGCGCACGAAGCCTTTCGTGCGCAGGCGATCAGCCAGTTGCAACGCGTCGAAGACCACATCGAGGCGTTTCTGGAACCTGGCGTCATGAGCGTCTCTTATCTGGCGAAACTCGATCTCGTGCGCGCTTCGCGCGGGAAGCTCTCGAATTACGTCGCGACGACCGAAGCCACGACATTGCATTATGCCGACAATACTCCGTACGAGCGGCGTATTTACGACGAATTCATTCGCGTGAAACGCGTCAACGACAACTTCGACCTCGTCTTCATGGCCAATGACGACGGCGGCTACCTTCAGACGCCGGAAGGCCGCTTCAAGCCGCCGGGTTACGATCCGCGGAAGCGCGATTGGTACGAAGAAAGCATTCGAGACCCGCGGAAAGTGACGATCAGCCGCCCCTACCTGACCAACGGCGGCGGTGTCGTGTGCAGCATCCTGATCAAGACCACCGACGCCGACGGGAAATCGCTGGGGCTTTTGGGCGTCGACTATCTTCTCGACAGCCTGGTGCGGAATCTGGTCGGGCGTCGCATTCTGAAGACCGGCTATCTCGTCGTTTTCGATTCGCAAGGGAAAATCCTCACCGACAGCCGCCATCCCGAATACGTATCGATGGAACCCGAAGACTACCCCGACCTGCGCCGACGCATCGCACAGACCGATGACGACGACGAATTCTTCGGCGTCGGCGCGCAAGGAGTCGAGGAGTACGTCGTCACGCGCACGATCAAGGGGATCGGCTGGAAACTCGCCGTGATCTTCGACAAGTCGGAAACGCTCGAACCGTCGTACGCCCTCCTGCGCACGACGTTGCTCGTTTCCGGTGCGATCATCCTCCTGGCGATCATGTGCGTCATGATTCTCGGCGGCAATATCGTCCGCCCGATCGAAGACATGGTCGAAGCGTCGGTACTCATTTCGGGCGGTGAATACGAGCGCTCGGAGACCGTGCGCAAAAACCTTCTTGAAAAGCTCAACGTGACCGGAGAAGGCGAAATCCGAAAGCTGTCGCTCTCTTTGCGTTCGATGCTCGACGCATTGCAACAGCGCATCGAGGCGGCGCACGCCGCCAACCGGGCGAAAAGCGCCTTCCTGGCGAACACGAGCCACGAGATCCGCACGCCGATGAACGCGATCCTCGGCATGTGCGAGTTGATCCTGCGCGAGGAATTGACGCCGATCGTGCGCGGATACGCGTCGGGCATTCGTCAGGCCAGCACGAACCTCCTGGCGATCATCAACGACATTCTCGATTTTTCCAAAATCGAATCCGGAAAAATGGAGATCATTCCAGTCGAATACCAGTTGGCATCGCTCGTCAACGACGTGCTGAACGTCGTGCGTACGCGCGTCGTCGAAAAACCGATCCGGCTCCTTGCCTTCGTCGAGCCGACTCTGCCCAACCTGCTCTACGGCGACGAGGTGCGCGTTCGGCAGGTGATCGTCAACCTTTTGACGAACGCCGTGAAATACACAAAGGAAGGCTTCGTTTTCCTTTCGGTCTCGCCGGGAGAAAACCGCGACGCCGAAAATATCGAACTCGTCGTTTCGATCGAGGACAGCGGGATCGGCATCCGCGAAGAGGACATGGATAAACTCTTCGGCGATTTTCAGCAGTTGAACCTCACCAGAAACAAGGGAATCGAGGGCACGGGACTCGGCCTTGCGATCGCCAAGAACCTCAGCATCGCGATGAACGGCGACATTTCGTGCAAGAGCGAGTACGGCAAGGGAAGCACTTTCACCCTGCGGCTGCCGCAAAAGGTCGTCGGCGCCGACCGGATCGCCGAGGTGTTGCGCCCCGAATCCTTGAGCGTCCTGCTCTACGGAACGGGAGAAAAGATCTTCGGCGAGAGCTTCCTGCGCTCGCTCGAATCGATGCATGTGCACGCGCAATGGGCGCAGTTGCAATCCGAATTTTTCAACGCGCTCCTGGAAGAAGGGCACGCCTTCACGCATATTTTCGTCACGCAGGACGTTCTGGAAAGCGCGGCGAAAACCCTGGAGAAGATGGCGATCAAAGCCAAGCTCGTGGTCATCGCCGACTACGGCGTGCACGTTCCGCTCAAGGATGTCATCGTCGTTCCCTCTCCGGCGCACTCGATTTCGATTGCCAACGTCCTGAACGACGACCTGGGGAATTTCGGCACCGCGCCGACGACGTGGCGTCAGCGCTTCATCGCGCCGGATGCCAAGGTGCTTATCGTCGACGACATTCAAACGAACCTCGTCGTCGCCGAAGGGCTGATGCTGCCCTACCAGATGCGGATCGACTCGTGCCAGAGCGGTCGGGAGGCGATAGAAAAGGCGCAGACGAACAAGTACGACATCATATTTATGGATCATATGATGCCGGAGATGGACGGCATCGAAGCGACCGCGGTGATCCGCGAACTCCCCGGCGACCATTTCAGAAAACTGCCGATCATCGCGCTCACCGCCAACGCGGTTTCGGGGATGAAGGAGATGTTCCTCGCCTGCGGAATGAGCGATTACCTGGCAAAACCCATCGAGATAGCCAAACTCGACGCGATGCTCGAAAAATGGCTGCCGCGCGCAAAGCGCCAAAAATACGTCATTGCGCAAGGCGACCGGCGAAAAGCGCCGAGAGCCGAGCGGCGCATCGAAATCGAAGGGATCGACGTCGACCGGGGCGTCGCGCTCTCGGGCGGGTCGATGCAGGCCTACTTCAACGTACTGAAGAGTTACCACCGCGACGGCTGCAAAAAGATCGATGAAATGCAAGCCGCGTACAAGGATCGCGACTTCCGGCTGCTCAGCATTTACGCGCACGCCTTGAAAAGCGCGTCGGCGAGCATCGGCGCCACGGCGCTGTCCGAGCAGGCCAAGGCGCTGGAATTCGCCGCCGGCCAGAGGGACGTCGGCTTCGTCTCGATGCACTTCGAACCTTTCCTCGCGTCATTAAAGCCCCTCCTCGACGTCATGGGGCGCGTGATCCGCGAAAGCGATACGAACGAGAACAAGCAGGGCGGCGACCCGGAACGTCTGCACGGGCATCTGGTCGAACTCAAGGCCGCGCTCGAAGCGATGGACATCGCCAGGGTCGACAAGGTCATGTCCGAACTTGCGTCGAAGGCCTGGAGCCACGCGGTGCGCGAAAAACTCGATACGATCTCCGAACGCATCCTCATCGCGGAATACGAACAGGCGATCGCGCAAATCGACGCGCTCGACGCGCTCGGCAACGGCGCATGAGCGCGAAACACCGAGCGTACTTATTCCTTTTCCAGTTCGTTCATGCTTTGATGCCAAGCCGCTTCACTGTGTGTAGTACGGTAAGGCCAAGTCGACCAGGGATGAACCGGGAATGAAATTAAGCGTCGTGAACCTTTCTTGCCGCCGAGGTGAAACAAGGCTTTTCGACGCGCTCGCCTTCGACCTCGATGCCGGCGAATCGCTCCACGTCTGCGGGGCGAACGGTTCGGGAAAAACGACGCTGCTGCGCTTCTTGTGCGCGCTCTCTTTTCCCGACGAGGGTGAAATTTTCTGGAACGATCAGGCGATCGGACACGCGCTTTGCGACTACCGCTCGCAACTCGCCACCCTCGGACACCGCGACGCGATCAAGGAAGAACTGACGCCGATCGAGAACCTGAAACTCGCCGCGCTTCTTTCCGGCGGAGGCTTCGACCTCGAATCCGCGCTCGGCGCCTTAAAGCGCCTGGGCGTCCCCGACGGCGACGACATTTTCTGCCGCCGCCTCTCGCAGGGGCAGAAACGCCGCGTCGCGCTCGCGCGCCTCCTTCTCCTCGACCGCCCGCTCTGGATTCTCGACGAACCGTGCGCGGCGCTCGACCCGACGGCCACCCGAGAAGTCGCTTCGATGATCGACGCGCATCTATCGGGCGGCGGAATCGCCGTCGTCGCGTCCCCGTCTGCGGACGCCTTCCCCAAGGCGCGCAAACTCCGCTTGAGCGCCTCATGCTGAGATTCATCGAAACGGTCATCCGCCGCGAATTCCTGCTTGCCTTCCGCCGGCCCGCCGACCTGATTTCCGTTCTCTTTTTCTTCATCATCGCTTCGAGTCTTTTTCCCCTCGGCGTCTGGCCCCGTGTCGATACCTGGTTGCAGCTCGCACCCGGAGTGCTCTGGGTCTCGGCGCTGCTCGCGACGCTTCTTTCGCTACCGCACCTCTTCGCCGACGACTACCGCGACGGCACGCTCGAACAACTCGTCCTCGGCGCCTACCCCCTCGCGTTCGCCGTCTTCGGAAAGCTCGTCGCGCACTGGCTCGTTTTCGGCGTGTCGCTCGCGCTGCTCGCGCCGGTTTTCGCTTTTCAATTCGACCTGCCGGGTCACGCGCTTTGGACGCTCTTCCTCTCGCTCTTCGTCGGAACGCCCGCGCTTTCGAGCCTCGGCGCGATCGGCGCGGCGCTGACGCTGGGTCTGCGCGGCGGTCGCGTCGTCTTGTCTTTGCTCGTCCTTCCCCTGTATATTCCGGTTCTCATTTTCGGTGCGGCGGCGGTTGAAGCCGCGCTCGCCGGAATCGACGCGAACGCGGGAATCTCGTTTCTCGCCGCGCTCTCGCTCGCCGGCATGTTTTTCACGCCTCCGCTCATCGCGGCGGCGCTACACATTACAATGGAATGAAACGCGCATCGAACACGCTCTCATGGATAAAAACGACCTTCCGAAAACGCCTTCTCGCCTCTCCGACCTTCCCGCCGCCTACCGCCTCGCCGGAAAAGCGATCCCGTATTTCTGGGCGCTGACCGTGGCCTCCGGCGCTGCCGGACTTTACGCCGCTTTTTTCCTCGCGCTCCCCGACGCGCGGCAGGGCGAAACCTTCCGCATCATCTTCCTCCACGTCCCCGCGTCGTGGATGTCGCTCTTCATCTACCTTTGCATGGCTTTCCTGGCCGCGCTCGCGCTCTTTTTCCACGCGCGCGCCTCTTCGATCCTTCTTTCCGCGCTCGCGCCCACCGGCGCGCTCTTTACCTTTCTGTCGCTCTCGACGGGCGCGCTGTGGGCAAAACCGATCTGGGGAACCTGGTGGGTCTGGTGGGACGCGCGCCTCGTCTCGGAATTGGTCCTCTTTTTCATGTACGTCGGTTTCATCGCGCTCGCTTCGGCGATCGAAGACCCAAGGCGCGCGGACAAGGCGAGCGCGCTCCTCGCGCTCGTCGGTGTCGTCAACATCCCGATCGTCTATTTCTCGGTTCGCTGGTGGCACACCCTGCACCAAGGGTATTCGATCACGCTGACGCGCCCGCCGGCGATGGCGCCCGTCACGTTTTGGGGCATCGTCCTGTGCGTGCTCGCGTGCACGGCCTACGCCGCCGCCGTCGCGCTGATGCGTTTCAGAAACACCGTCCTCGACCGAGAGCGCGACGCCGAATGGGTGCGCGAAACGCTCGCTACCGGATCATAAAATATGGCGTCCAGCAACTTCTGCATTTTCATCGCTTTCGGCAAATACAACGTCCACGTTTTCGCCGCGCTCTTCGTCACGCTGCTCTTCATGACGCTGGAACCCTTTCTGCTCTCGCGGCGCCGCCGCCGGATTCTCTCCGACCTGCGGAAACGCCTGCGCGCGCCTGCCTCCGCCGCCTCCGCCGAATTTTCCGAAACGTCTCCGCAAGAATGAGTCGATGAATACGCGCGCGCGCCGCGAAAAGACCTTCCTGATTCTGGGAGGGGTATGCGTTCTCGCGCTGATCGTCGCGCTCGTGTTCAGCGCGTTCCGCAACAACCTGCTTTACTTCTTCTCGCCCTCGCAAATCGCCGCGGGGGAAGCCCCGATCGACAAGACCTTCCGCGTCAGCGGTCACGTCAGGAAGGCGTCGATTCAGCCCCCCGGCAAAACGCCGCGCTTCGAAATCACCGACGGCGAAAAGTCGCTCGCGGTCGTCTACGACGGCAGGCTGCCCGACCTCTTCATCGAAGGCCGGGGCGCCGTCGTCCAGGGCCGGCTCGACGCGCGCGGCGTCTTCCTTGCGAGCGAAGTCCTCGCCAAGCACGACGAACATTACATGCCGACGGAAAAGCCGGCAAAGGCCGGTGCGAGGCATTGAGGTTTTTCGGGCCTGCGCACCCGCCCCGCGCTTTTTCTTGCGGGTGGGGCGCTCCATGATTTTCTGATTACACCTCGGAACAGGCGTAATACAATGAGCGTTCGAGAGGAGAAGTATTGAAATGGACTACAACGCCACGCGCGCCTTGCAACTCCTGCGTGTCGGTTCCGGGCGCGCCGACGCCTCGTTCCGTCCCGGTCAGGAAGAAGCCGTTCGCCACATCGTCGACGGCAAGGAACGCTTGCTGGTCGTGCAGAAGACCGGATGGGGAAAGAGCTTTGTCTATTTCATCGCGACCCAACTGCTACGCGAAGCCGGCGCGGGACCCGCATTGCTGATCTCGCCGCTTCTGGCGCTGATGCGAAACCAGATTGCGGCGGCGGAACGCATGGGAGTTCGAGCCGCCACGATCAACTCCGATAACGTGGGCGACTGGGCGCGCGTCGAAGAATCGCTGTCCGAAGGAAAAATCGATATTCTGCTGATTTCGCCGGAGCGGCTGGCGAACGAACGTTTTCGTACGCAGGTGCTGGCGGGTATCGCGGCGCAGATTTCCCTTCTGGTCATCGATGAGGCGCACTGCATTTCCGATTGGGGTCATGATTTCCGCCCGCATTACCGCTTGCTGGAGCGAATCGTCAAAACATTGCCGCACCGGCTCCGCTTGCTCGCCACCACCGCCACAGCCAACCGGCGTGTGATGGACGATCTCGCCGCCGTGCTCGGGCCAAAACTCCATATTTCACGCGGAGAACTCGATCGTCCGTCGCTGAGCTTGCAAACGATCCGTCTGCCCAGCCAAGCGGAACGTCTGGCGTGGCTCGCGGAACAACTGGCGACATTGCCGGGGCACGGCATCATCTACACGCTGACGGTACGCGACGCCAATCAAGTCGCCGAATGGTTGAAAACCCGTGGCTTTCACGTCGACGCTTATACCGGAGAAACGGGCGACTGCCGCGAGGACCTGGAACGCGCCCTGCTGAACAATCAGGTGAAGGCGCTGGTCGCTACCACGGCGCTTGGCATGGGCTACGACAAGCCCGATCTCGCCTTCGTGATTCATTACCAGAGTCCGGGTTCGGTCCTTGCGTATTACCAGCAGGTGGGTAGAGCCGGACGAGCCCTGGACGCCGCGTATGGCGTTTTGCTCAGCGGCAGGGAAGAAGCGGATATCACAGACTGGTTCATCCGCAGCGCTTTCCCGACCCCGCAGGAGGTCGCCAAAGTCCTTGGCGCGCTGGAGGAAGAGCCGAACGGCCTGTCCGTGCCCGAACTCCTTGGCCGGGTGAATCTCGGCAAGGGCCGTATCGAGAAGACCCTCGCGCTCTTGTCGCTCGAAGCGCCCGCTCCCCTCGTCAAGCAGGGAAGCAAATGGCAACTCACCGCAGCCACCCTGAAAGAAGCGTTCTGGAAACGCGCCGAGCGTCTCACCGCGCTGAGGCAGGACGAGCGTCGGCAGATGCAAAAATACGTGGATTTGCCGTTCGGCCAGCACATGCGCTTTCTGATCGAGGCGCTCGACGGCGATCCGCGCTCGGTCACGGCGCCGACCTTGCCGCCGCTCCCCACGAACGCAAATGTGGAATTGGTCAAGGATGCGGTCGCCTTCCTGCGCGGCGCCAGTTTATCCATCGAGCCACGCAAGCAGTGGCCGAGCGGCGGTATGCCTCGCTACGGCGTCAGAGGAAATATTTCAGTTGATTGTCAGGCGCAGTCGGGCAGGGCGTTGTGCGTATGGGACGATGCCGGTTGGGGCGAATCGGTTCGTCGGGGCAAATATCACGACGGACGATTCTCCGACGATCTCGTTTCGGCTTGCGTGAAAATGATCCGTGCGTGGAACCCGCGACCCGCACCCGAATGGGTGACTTGCGTTCCGTCCTTGCGACATCCCGATCTTGTGCCGGACTTTGCGAAGCGCATGGCGAGCGCGCTGGGCTTGCCGTTTCGTGCCGTCCTCGTCAAAACAAACGACAGACCCGAACAGAAGGCGATGGCAAACAGCATACAACAGGCGCGCAACGTCGATGCTTCGTTCGCACTCGATGAGCATGAGCAGCCCGTCCATCCAAGGCCGGTGCTTCTTGTTGACGACATGGTCGATTCGCGCTGGACATTGACGGTGTGCGTCTGGCTTCTCCGCAAGAACGGCAGCGGTCCGGTTTGGCCGATGGTCCTTTCGCAAGCAGGGCACAAGGAATGACGCCGACGCTCTCGCTCGACACGCAGGCGATCCTGCTGCTCACCGCGCCCTTGATTGCGGGACGGAGCCATCCCGCACCCGATTTTCTGACGCCCGGCGAATACAAACGTCTCGCCCGCCATTTGCGCGAAATACAGCGTCAACCCGCCGATCTCGTCTCGCCGGACGCGGGAGAACTCTTGCGCGCCTGCCGTCTCGTCATCGATCAAACCCGGCTGGAGCGCCTGTTGGGGCGCGGCTTCTTGCTCAGCCAAGTCATCGAACGCTGGCAAGCGCGTGCGATTTGGGTGCTCAGTCGCGCGGACGACGCTTACCCGCGACGCTTGAAAGCTCGCCTTCGGGAGAACGCGCCCGCTTTGCTCTACGGTTGCGGCGACATCGGCTTATTGGAGAGCGGCGGGCTTGCCGTCGTGGGGTCGCGCCAAGTAGGCGAAGCCCTGATCGATTACACGATGTCCGTTGGGAAACTCGCGGCGAGCGCGGGCAGGACACTCGTTTCCGGCGGAGCCAGCGGTGTCGACCAAGCGGCCATGCGAGGGGCTTTGGAAGCGGGAGGATCGGCGTGCGGGATTCTGGCGGACAGCCTTGAAAAGACGACATTGACCCGCGAGTACCGCAACCTGCTTCTCGATGGGCGACTCACGCTGATTTCGCCCTACGACCCCAACGCCGGATTCAGCGCGGGCAACGCGATGCAGAGAAACAAGCTGATTTACGCATTGGCCGACGCCTCGTTGGTGATCAATTCCGATGTCGGCAAGGGCGGCACGTGGGCGGGGGCCGTCGAGCAACTGGACAAATTCGGATTCGTTCCCGTCTATGTTCGGTCGACGGGCGAGCCGTCCGCCGGTATCGACGCCCTGAGAAAGAAGGGGGCGCTCTCCTGGCCGAACCCGAACGACGCGGATTCATTCGAGGCCGTATTCAACGCGCCGCCCCCGTCCCTCTTCGATCGGGCGGAATTCACGCTGAACCTTGAAGGCGGCGGGCGTATCGAAAGCAAGTCCTCCGCGCCGCCCTCTCCCGAATCCGCCGCCCTTCCTCGGCGCGATGTCGCGCCGGCGGACGTGGTTGTCGATGGACAGCGAGACCCGATGCGCGAAACACGCTTGGTGTCGCCGACCGAAAGCTTGCCTCGCCCCGCCCAGCGGGTCATGGAGAATTCCCCCGCCGAGGCCTTGTTCGCGGTAGTGCGCGAGGCGATCGAGCGACTTCTGACGACCCCCATGAAAAATGCCGAAGTGGCCGCCGCGCTCGAGGTATCCGTTGCACAAGCGAAGGACTGGCTTCAACGTCTTGCCGACGAGGGAGTATTGGAGAAGCGGGACAAGTCCGCGAGCTACGTCGTCAAGCAGAAACGCTTGTTCGAGTGACGGACGGCGCAAGGTCGATGAGCAGAAAGCGATGATGCGACTCTGCCGGACAGTCGCGTGTTTTATTCCATTACACTGTTCGGCGCATCATCGGGCGTCGGTTCGGTGACTCCCGCCTTCGCTCAGGCATATTCCTGATAGCGCAACAAACGGAATTGCGATGCATACGCAGAGAAAAATTTTCGCCGCGTCCGGCAGACTTTCCAGATCACCAAACGGGCACCTCGAACAACCCGATAATTTCGGTGAAATCTGACGCGCGACCATGATTCGGAGGGAATGCGACTCAAAGTTTTCGGCAATTTGGGGTTTCCCTCGGCGATATTGTCCTGCGT
>JAISAZ010000041.1 GCA_031266435.1 Accumulibacter sp. | reverse complement strand
AGCACGGATCAGCGAACTTCAGCGAATATCAGGAACCGACTCGACTTCTCCCATCCCTGCCAGACATTATTTCCCTTCAATCAACACGGAAGTATTCACCAAATGATAGAGTTACGGTTAACTTAACAAAAACCCTGGGAAGCGGAACCATGCATATACACATTCTCGGCCTCTGCGGAACCTTCATGGGCGGGATCGCGCAGTTGGCGCGCTCGGCGGGGCATCGCGTCACGGGATGCGATACCGCGATCTATCCGCCGATGAGCGAGCAGATCAAAGCCGCCGGGATCGACGCGATCGAAGGCTTCGACCCCGATCAAATCCGCCTTCGTCCCGACCGTTTTGTCATAGGAAACGCGATTACGAGGGGCAACCCCCTGCTCGAAGAAATTCTCGATCGGGGCCTGCCCTACGTCTCCGGGCCGCAGTGGCTCGCGGACACGCTCCTCAAGGGGCGCCACGTCGTGGCGGTCGCCGGAACGCACGGGAAAACGACGACGGCGGCAATGCTCGCCTGGATTCTGGAAGACGCCGGATTGAAGCCGGGTTTCCTGATCGGCGGCGTTCCGATCAACTTCGGTGCTTCAGCGCGCCTGACGCAAGACGTTTCCAAGGTGTTCGTCGTCGAGGCCGACGAATACGATACGGCATTTTTCGACAAACGCTCGAAATTCATCCATTATCGCGCGCGCACGGCGGTTTTGAACAACCTGGAATTCGACCACGCCGACATTTTCGCCGACCTGGCGGCGATCGAGACGCAATTCCACCACCTCGTGCGAACGCTGCCGCGCAACGGACTCATCGTAAGCAACGCGTCCGAGAAGAGCCTCGAACGCGTACTCGATCGTGGCTGCTGGACGCCGGTCGAGCGATTCAACGACCCCGCGGGCTGGCGTATGGAAGGCGAAGACGCCCAAGGGGCGCTACGCCTGATGAAGGGGGAAAGTATCGTCGGAGAAGCGCTCTGGAATTTGAGCGGCGAACACAATCGATCGAACGCCGTCGCCGCGCTGCTCGCGGCCCGCCACGTCGGCGTTCCGGTCGCGCAGGGGATCGCCGCGCTGTCGCGTTTTGAGAGCGTCAAGCGCCGCATGGAGCTTCGCGGGAGCGTTCGGGGAATCGAGGTCTTCGACGATTTCGCGCACCACCCGACGGCCATCGCGGCGACCTTGGCGGGGCTGCGGCGGCGCCTCGGTCGCGGCGCGCGCGCGCCGCGGATACTCGCCGTCGTCGAGCCGCGTTCGAACACGATGAAGCTCGGCGTCATAAAATCTCGACTGCCGGCGAGTCTGGCCGACGCCGACCGCGTTTTCTGCTACGCGAACCGGCTCCCCTGGGACGCCGCGTCGACGCTCGCGCCTCTCGGCGACAAAGCCGTCGTCACGGACAGCATCGAAAATCTCGTCGATGAAATCGTCGCGTCCGCCCGCCCCGGCGACCGGATTGTCGTCATGAGCAACGGCGGATTCGACGGAATTCACGAAAAGCTGCTGAACGCGCTCGCGAAGACCCCCGATTGATCAATCCTTGCGCGCTTCGGCTTCGAGCGCGGCACGCACCGCCGGACGGCTGGCGACGCGATTCCTGAAATCGACGAGCGACGGCAAGGCCGAAAGGTCGATCCCCAGGAAGGGACACCAGCCGGATACGGTAAAGAGATAGGCGTCGGCGACGGTGAATTGGCTTCCCAGCAGGAAGTCGTTTTTTTCAAGCGCGGCGGCGACGTATCCATAGCGGGAAATCAAGGTTTTGCGCGCGCTCGCCTTGTATTCCTCCGGCGTATTCTTCGAGAACAGCGCGCCGCCGCCCTTGTGAATTTCAGAATTGATGAAGGTCAGCCATTCGATCAGGCGGTAACGCTCAAAAGTCCCGAAACGCGGCGCAAGCCCCGATTCGGGCTTCAAATCAGCGACGTACTGGACGATCGCCACGCCTTCGCTCAAACGCGACCCGTCGTCGAGTTCGAGCAGCGGCACGTAGCCCTTCGGGTTGATGTCCATGAAATCGCCGCCACCCGGCAAGGTATGCGTGGCAAGGTCGACGCGCACGAGGTCGAAATCCAGTCCGGCTTCGCGCAGGACGATGTGCGGAGAAAGCGAGCAGGCGCCCGGACAATAGTAAAGTTTCATTTTGCGCTCCCTGTAAAAATCGGAAAGTCGAAAAATCGGCGCCGAAACGCCGCTTGAAATTTCATGCGAATCCGCGTTGCGATGCGCGCTCCGCTTTCGGGAAGGCGCCTGGCAGCGCTTTCCGGGATTATAATTTGCCGGAATGCACCCGGAACAACCGGAATCGACAAAAATCAACCGTTCGGAGCGTCATCATGATCCTGGGCCGTCTGTCCGACCTTGCAAGTCACGAAAAGATTCTTCCCCCCGTGGTTTTTCGCGCGCTGAAGACGATTGCCTCGATCGATTTGAAAAGCGCAGCGACCGGGCGTTTTCCGATCGAAGGCGAGAAATTGTATTACATGCTGGAAGACCGGCCGCTGCGCACCGAAAAGGAGCACCGCGCGGAGGCACATCTGCTCTACGCGGATATACACCTTCCGCTGAGTTCGAGCGAGCGTTTCGGATTCGCCCTGCCGCAACCGGGTCTGCCGATCGTCGAAGACCTGACCGAATCGCGCGACCTGGCGTTCTACGCCGATCCGGCCAACGAAGCCTTCCTCATCGCCGACCCGGGGAGCTACCTCCTCTTCCTGCCCGGAGAACTCCACCGCCCTTGCCTCGCCGTTACCGAACCGGGAAGCATACGCAAGATCGTCGTCAAGATACATGCCGACCTGCTGGATTTGCCAAAATGATTCCTTTTCCAGTTCATTCATGCCGAGAAGACGAGCCGCAGACAGTACAGGTAGTACGGCAAGGCGAGTCGACAAAGGAAGGGATGAACTGGAAATGGAATAAATAAAAAAAGCGGCCGGCGATCAAAAGGGAGAGAGTGAGGGAGGTCCGCCGGCCGCCGCTTGAAAATCTTCAGTCTTTACGGATCGTCTTGCCTTTTTGACGGTCGGAACGCTTGCCGTGGCGGTTGATCGGACGCTTGTGGTCGTACCGATCCTTCAGGAAAACACGAACCTTTTCCTTTTGTTCGGCGCTGAGCGTGTCATAGACCTTCAGGAGACGTTCGCGTTCTTCCAGATGAAACTTTTGCGATTGGTCGCGGAATTCGTCCATACGCTTCAGAATCGCGCGCGCGTCGGCGTTCGGCTGGTCGAGCAGGCCCTTGATTTCCTCGCGATGCTTGCGGAAGGCATCGCGCATCGCCTTTCCGGTTTCTTTGCGCGCGTCCATCGCTTCTTTCCACGACGCTTCCTGCTTCTCGTCGAGTTTCAATTCGTCGTGCAGGCGCTTCAGTCCCTTGAATCCCGGATGCCGCCCGCGGCCGCCGTCGCGCTCGACCCGGGCGGGATCCTCGCGCCGGGGTTCCGCGAAAGCGCCGCCCACGAGTCCGAGCGAGAGCAGGAGGGCGATCGCCGCGCGTTGGATGGAAAATGAGTTTTTCATGATTGTGGCTCCTTTCAGATCAAAAAAAGAATAGCTGTTTCCGACGGCGCCATTGTCGGCCCCCGGCGTCGTTTTCATATTGCAAAAGCTTTTCCGGGCGGGCTTGTGAATTGCAAATTATTTCAGATTCCGTCTGCCGCGCGTTCGGCGAATAGAATACATCATTATGTTCGACGCTCTGGAAACCGCGCTGTTACGCGCACAGGCAAGACGCGTCGGCAAGGCGGTTTGAAAATGCAATCAGAATATTTCGACTTTTTCATCGAGGCGCTCCATGAAAAAAATACTTCTCGTTGACGACGACCCGGAACTTCGGCAGCTTCTGGCAACCTACCTCGGACGTCAGGGCTTCGACACGCTTTTGCTGCCCGAAACCCGCCAACTCGACGCCTACCTGGAACGCTTTCAGCCGCATCTTCTGATACTCGACCTCATGCTACCCGGCGAAGACGGTCTGACCGCGTGCCGGCGCCTTCGCGCACGCGGGGAAACGATCCCGATCATCATGCTGACGGCGCGTGACGAGCCTGCCGACCGCGTTATCGGCCTCGGAATCGGCGCCGACGACTATCTCGGAAAGCCCTTCGACCCGCGCGAACTCGTCGCACGGATCGAAGCCGTGCTGCGCCGGGGCGCGCAGCCCTCCTCGGCGCCCGACCCGAAAGGCGGCCTCGTTCGCTTCGGGCCGTGGACGCTCGACCGCGCGGCGCGGCTTTTGACGCGCAGCGACAAGAGCGTCGCCCTGACGACCGGAGAATTCGCCCTGCTCAACGCGCTCATCGCCAACGCGAACCGCCCGATGAAGCGCGAACGCCTGCTCGAACTGACGCGCGGCGACGAAAACGAATCCTTCGACCGCGCCATCGACGTGCAGATGCACCGCTTGCGCCGCCTGATCGAGGACGATCCGTCGCATCCGCGCTACCTGCAAACCGTCTGGGGGGTCGGTTACGTTTTCGTTCCCGACCGCGAGAAATACCCTGAAGAATGAAATTGAAACTCATCCCCGCGTCGCTCGCGACACGCACGATACTTCTGATCGTCGCGGTCGTCACGATCGCCGAAATCACGACGCTGTCGCTCTATTCGCGTCATCGCAGGGCGATGCACTCGCGCCAGATCGTGCAGATCGTCGGGAGCCAGATCCTCATTTTGCAATCGCTCCTGCCGAGCCTCGACGAAAAAACGCGCCAGCGCCTCATCGCCGCGAACGAGGGCGAACAATGGCTGCAACTGCGCCCGGACGACGCTACCGTCCCGCAATACGAACCGACCTTCGGTTTCGCGCGTCGCCTCGCGGCCAACCTGAAAATGATTCTCGGACACGATTTCAAGCTCCGCCACGAGGGGCCGGGCAGCCACACCGGCGTATGGATAGGTTTTTCCGCGGGCGGGGAAAACTGGTGGCTGATCCTGCCGTCGATGCGCTTCGCGCCGCAGGAACTTCCTTCCGACCTGTGGTTGCGCTTGGGGTGCGCGCTCACGCTTCTCGTCGTCATCGCCGTGCTTTTCGTCCGGGGAATCGTCGCTTCGCTCGCGCGCCTCGGGGAGGCCGTCACGGCGACCGGCGGCGGTCGCGCGCGCGCCGTCGTCCCCGAGGGCCCGAAAGAAGTCCAACTCCTCGCGCTACGCTACAACACGATGATCCAGAAACTGGCGGAAGCCGAGTCGGAGCGGCGCGAAATGCTCGCCGGTCTGACGCACGACCTGCGCGCGCCGCTCGCGCGCCTGCGCGTCCGTCTGGCGCTGCTCGAAAACGACGCCGAACGCGCCGGTCTGTCGCGCGACACTGACGATATGGAACGCATCGTCAGCCAATGCCTCGGATTTTTGCAAAGCGAGACGATCGACCGCGCGACGATTCCTCCGCTGCCCTTCGCCGACGCCGTCAGCAACGAGGTCGCGCGCTGCCAGGAAATGGGGTGTGAAATCAGCATGCGCGTCGCCGAAAACGCCGTCGCAAGCCGGGTCGCCATCTCGCCGAGCGACCTTCAGCGTCTGCTCGACAATCTGATCGACAACGCTTTCCAGCACGGGCGTCCCCCCGTCGATGTTTTTCTGCACGCTGAAAACGCCGGTCGCGTCACGCTCGAAGTCGCCGACCACGGCCAGGGAATCGCCGCCGATCAACGCGCCCGCGTGTTCGAAGCCTTCGCGCAGATCAACCCGGCGCGCGCGACGCGCGGTCACTGCGGGTTGGGGCTTTCCATCGTGCAACGCATCGTCGCGGCGTGCGGCGGCGAGGTCGCGCTCAAAGACACCGAGAACGGCGGCTTAACCGTCGTTCTCGGTTTTCCCACCGCCGGCGCCGCGTGAGGCGCCGCTGACGCGGTAGTACATCCACCCCGAAATCGTCCCGAGGAGCAAAAAACCGCCCATGCCGAACGCGAGCGTGCGCGTCGATCCCCAGAACATCGGCGCGATCACGCCGGACACGAGTCCGTTGAAAATCGACTGCAAGAACATCTGGCACGACGAGGCCATCCCGCGCTGATCCGGGAACGGGTCGAGCGCCAGAAGCGTCAGGCTCGGCATCGACAGCGACATTCCAAGCGTATAGATCGGGATCGGCAGGATATTCCACGGCAGCGCGGGCGCACGTGAAACGCAGAGGACGATGTTGAAGACGACGGCGACGCCCATCAGGCAAAACCCGCGAAGGATCGTTTGCTTTTGCGTCAGCTTTCCGGCGTAGCGCCCGGAAAGCCAGGAGCCGGTCAAAAGCCCCAGCATCGACGGGCCGAAAAGCCAGAGGAATTCGGTCTCCGATACGCCCAGATGCTTGATCAGAAAAACCGGGGCCGACATGATGTACAGGAAAAGTCCGGCAAAATTGAAGGTGAGCGCGCCGCACGCCAGGAGAAAAACGGGCGTCGTCAGCACTTTCCGGTACGCGCCGGCAAGGTAGTCGAGGCTCAGGCTTTGCCGGGACTTCATCGGCAAGGTCTCGGGAAGCAGCCACCAGCACGCCAGCCACAGCAAACAGGTCATCAACACCAGAAAGACGAAAACCGACCGCCATCCGTACCAGACCTGCAAGCGCCCGCCGATCAGCGGCGCGAGCGCCGGCGCGATGGCGAACATCATCGCAATGCTGGAAATCAGGCGTTGCGCCTGCGGGCCGTCGAAAAGGTCTCTGACGATCGCGCGGCTGATGACGATCCCCGCGCCGGCGGACGCGCCTTGAACCGCGCGCAAAATCCAGAGGGTCTCGATGCGCGTCGCAAAGGCACACGCCGCCGACGCAGCGCCGAAAATTCCGAGGAAGAACAGCGTGACCTTCCGCCGACCGAGCGCGTCGGAAATCGCGCCGTGCCACAGCGCCATGACGGCAAAAGGAACGAGGTAGGCCGTCAGCGTCTGTTGCACTTCAAGAGTCGTCGCGTTGAGATTTTCCGCGATCGCGTGCAAGGACGGGAGGTAGGCGTCGATCGAAAAAGGCCCGAGCGCGCCCATCGCGGCGAGCAGGATGGCGATTCCGGGCGGCGTTCCTTTTCTTTCGCGTTCCATCGCGATGCTCATTCCTTTTCCAGGTCGTTCATATGATGCCGAGCGCGTAGGGGCACGGCGTGCCGTGCCCAGCAGAGGACAGAGGACTGAAGACAGAAGGCGGAGCGCTCACTGCGTTCGCTTCGTAAACAGTTTTCAGTAATTCCTTTGGTTCGTTCATGCTTTGATGCCGTGCCCAAGGACTGCGGGGCGGTTTGAAAAAGGAATCATGCGTCAAATTCCCAGAAAGCGCCTGTATTGCACGGCTTCGGCGATATGCGCGGCGAGGATAGGCGCGCTGCCCGCGAGGTCGGCGATGCTGCGCGCGACGCGAAGGATTCGATGATGCGCGCGCGCCGACAGACCGAGGCGCGTGATCGCCTGCCTGAGCAGGGCGTTTCCTTCCGGCGCGACACGGCAATGAATTCCGACTTCGCGCGGTGCGAGGCGCGCGTTGGGTTTGCCCTGTCGGTCGATCTGGCGACCCCGCGCGACGGCGACGCGCGCGCGGACGCGTTCCGAGGACTCGCCTTCGGGCGCCCTTTGCAGCACGTCGGCCGGAACCGAGGGAATTTCGACCTGCAAGTCGATCCGGTCGAGCAAAGGCCCGGAAAGCTTTCCCTGATAACGTTTGATCTGGTCCGGCGTACAGCGGCACTTCCCGCTGGCGTCGCCGTAAAACCCGCACGGACACGGGTTCATCGCGGCGATGAATTGAAAATGCGCGGGGAATTCGGCTTGGTGCGCGGCACGCGAGATGTGGATTTTTCCGCTCTCCATCGGTTCGCGCAGGGCTTCGAGCACGCGGCGGTCGAATTCGGGCAATTCATCGAGGAAGAGAACGCCTTGGTGCGCGAGAGAGATTTCACCGGGACGGGGGACGCTCCCGCCGCCGACCAAGGCAACGGGAGACGCCGTGTGGTGCGGCGCGCGAAACGGCGGCAGACCGAAGCGCTCCGCCCGGAATTGACCGACCAGCGACAAAACAGCCGCCGATTCGAGCGCTTCTTCCGGCGTCATCGGCGGGAGAAGCCCCGGCAAGCGCATCGCGAGCATCGACTTTCCCGCCCCCGGCGGTCCCGCGAGGAGGAGCGAATGCGCGCCCGCCGCGGCGATCTCGAGCGCGCGTTTACCCTGCATCTGCCCGCGCACGTCGGTCAGATCGAGGAGATCGGCGTCCGTGGGACGCTGCAAACCCTCGTCGTACTCCGGCGCGGAGAGATTGCCTTTCCCGGTCAGGTACGCGCAGACATCCAACAAGCTTTGGGCGGAAAGCACCGGCGCCTGCCGCGCGAGCGCCGCTTCAAGGGCGCTTTCTTCGGGCAGGATGAAAGTGCGCCCCTTCACCCCGGACGCCAGCGCCATCGCCAGCGCGCCGCGGATCGGACGCAATTCACCCGAAAGCGAAAGTTCCCCCGCGAATTCGAGGTCGCCGAGGGGTTTTTGTGGAATCTGCCCGGAAGCCGCAAGGACGCCGAGCGCGATGGGAAGGTCGAAACGCCCGGACTCCTTCGGAAGGTCGGCGGGCGCCAGATTGATCGTGACGCGCCCGATGGGAAACTCGAAGCCCGAATTCTGGATCGCCGCGCGCACTCTGTCCCGCGCTTCCTTCACTTCGGTATCCGGCAATCCGACGACGGTCACCGAAGGCAAACCGCCGCTCAAATGCACTTCGACCGCGACTTCAGGCGCGGAAAGACCTTCGAGGCCTCGGCTATGGACGATGGCGAGCGACATTCGACAAGGCTTTCAGGCGTAGCGGGAAAGACGCACAATGGGAAAAATCAGTGGACAAAGCGATTTCCAGGTTCAATCGCTCCGCTGCGATTCGAGAGAAGCGACACGCTTTTCCAGCGCTTCGATTTTTTCGCCGGCCTGGCGCAGAAGACGCGCCTGGAGTTCGAATTCTTCGCGCCCGATCAGGTCGAGTTTCGCAAAAGCCCCGGACAAAAGTACGCGCGCGTTTTTCTCGATATCGGCCGCCGGCGTCGAGGCGACGAACGCGCCGAACTTCGCGCCAAGTTCTTCAAAGACCTTGGGATCCATCATGCCAGGGTTCCTGCCTGAAAGTCACATCATTCCGTTCATAAATCGCCCGTGCCACGAGGACGACCGTAAATGACCGCGCCAAAATACACTTCATTCCTTTTCCAGTTCATTCATCCTTTGATGCCGAGCCGCTTCACAGTACCAGTAGTACGGCAAGGCGAAGTCGACAATGGGTGGGATGAACTGGAGTTGGAATCGCGCAGTCGGGTTGTGAAACGGGATAGTTTAGCACGGCGTGGATTGAATGGTTTGAAAGACGCGCCAGACGGCGAGACTCGAAAGCGCTTCTCCGTTTTAGTGCCTTTTGCTCCGGTACCGCCCCAAAAAGGTGCGCGCGCCGCCAAATTTCCGCGAAACACCGCGTTTCCCGGCGAAAAACGCGTATGGCACGTCTCGTGCTAATAGCTCGTCGAAGGCACCTCACGCCGAACTTTGGAGTCGAACTTTCATGAAACTGATTACCGCAATCATCAAGCCGTTCAAACTCGACGAGGTGCGCGAGGCGCTCGCCGAGCTCGGCGTTCAGGGCATCACGGTCACCGAGGTCAAGGGCGTCGGTCGGCAAAAAGGCCATACCGAACTGTATCGCGGCGCCGAATACGTCGTCGATTTTCTGCCGAAAGTCCGAGTCGACGCGGCGGTGAAAGACTCTCTCGTCGACCCGGTGATCGAAGCGATCGAAAAAACGGCCGTCACCGGAAAAATCGGCGACGGGAAAATCTTTGTCTTCGAACTCGAAGAGGTCATCCGCATCCGTACCGGCGAGTCCGGGGAAGACGCCCTCTGATTCCTTTTCGCCCCCTACCTCGCCTTGCCCTGGACCCTTTCCCCCTGCCATCGTTCCAACCGGAGTCGTTTTCGATGAAAAAAAATCTCGCCGCATTGATCGTCCCGACCGCCGCCGTCCTTTTCTCTTCGCCGGCTTTGGCTCAGGCCACCCCGGCCGTCAGCAAGGCCGACAACGCCTGGATCCTCCTGTCCGCCGCGCTCGTCATCCTCATGTCGATCCCCGGTCTCGCGCTCTTCTACGGCGGTCTCGTTCGCTCCAAGAACATGCTCTCCGTGCTGATGCAGGTCTTCATCACCTTCGCGCTGATCAGCGTGTTATGGGTCGTATTCGGTTACTCGCTCGCCTTCTCCGAAGGGGGGAGCTTTTTCGGCTCCTTCGATAAAATCCTCCTTTCGGGCGTCACGGCCGATTCGCTGGCCGGAACTTTCAGTAAAGGCGTCTACCTCTCCGAATTCACCTATATCATTTTCCAGGGCGCGTTCGCATCGATCACCTGCGCGTTGATCGTCGGCGCCTTCGCCGAGCGCGTCCGCTTCTCCGCCGTCCTGCTCTTCATGTTCCTGTGGTTTTCCTTCTCGTATCTGCCGATGGCGCGGATGGTCTGGTATTGGCCCGGCCCCGACGCCTATACCGACGCCGCCGCCGCCGAAGCCGCGAACGCGACGGCGGGCTTCCTGTTTCAGAAAGGCGCGCTCGACTTCGCGGGCGGTACCGTCGTTCACATCAACGCGGCGGTCGCCGGCCTGATCGGCGCCTGCCTCATCGGCAAGCGCGTCGGCTACGCGCGCGACTCGATGGCGCCGCACAGCCTGAGCCTGACGATGGTCGGCGCTTCCCTGCTATGGTTCGGCTGGTTCGGTTTCAACGCGGGTTCCGCGCTCGAGGCCAACGGCGGCGCGGCGATTGCGATGCTCAACACCTGGGTGGCGACCGCGTGCGCGACGCTTTCGTGGATGTTTACCGAGTGGGTCTTCAAGGGCAAACCTTCGATGCTCGGCGCGGCGTCGGGCGCCGTCGCCGGTCTCGTCGCGATCACACCGGGCGCGGGCTTCGTCGGCGTCGGCGGCGCGATCTTCATGGGTCTCACAGCGGGCGTCGTCTGCCTCTGGGGGGTCAACGGTCTCAAGCGAATGCTGAACGTGGACGATTCGCTCGACGTTTTCGGCGTCCACGGCGTCGGCGGCATCCTCGGCTCTCTCCTGACCGGCATTTTCTGCTCGCCGTCGCTCGGCGGGTCGGGGGTCTACGATTACGTCACCCAAAGCGTCGGCGAATACGATATGGCCGCGCAGATGCTCAGTCAGACCTGGGGCGTTTTGACCGCCGTCGTCTGGTCGGGCGCAGTTTCCTTCGTCGCCTACAAGCTCGTCGACGCCGTCGTCGGCTTGCGCGTCCCCGAAGAAGAAGAGCGCGAGGGCCTCGATATCACCTCGCATGGGGAGTCGGCCTACCACTTCTGACGCGAAGGAGGTTTTCAACCGGGTTTGGCCTTTTTCTCGATCAGGGTCGTGCCAAATCGAGGCGATGTAATAATTGGGATTCTTCTCTGTCAGGTACGATCTTCACGATCGCGGTAAGCCTCTTTGCACGCGCCCTTGGCGATGCCGGCCAGTTCTTCAAGTTCGGGCGCCGGTATCACCAGCATGCCCTTGCCTTTGGGAATGAGGACGAACTTCTGCCCGGCTTCCCAGCGCCGCTCCTCGCGCACAGCCTTGGGGATGGATAACTGGAACTTGCTGGACAGGGTGATGGTGGCGGCGGACATTTTCATAACCCATAGCAATTGATCGCTATAAGAATACACGATTTCAGGTCCGGCACGTGATCAATCGTCGAAATACGCGCGCGCGGCGTGAAAACGCTTCGCATAATAGCTCGACCGCATCGATTCGATGCGTACGCGGCTGTTGGTCGAAGGTGCGTGGATGAAGCGCTCCTCGCCGATATAGATGCCGACGTGCGAAAACGGCGCGTTCAGCGTATTGAAAAAGACGAGGTCGCCCGGTCGAAGCTCGCCTCTGCCAATCGACCTGCCTTTGCGCGCGATGTCGACGGCGCGGCCCGTTATGTTGAGGCCGATGGCTTCCCGATAGACGTAGCTCACCATCCCGCTGCAATCCAGGCCGGCTTCCGGATTTTTCCCGCCGAAACGGTAGGCGACATCGATCAGGCCCATCGCAAACAGAACGACATCGCGCCCCTTCTCGCTACTCACCCTTGCGCGGTGCGGTGCGACCGACGGTTCGGACGGCAAACCTCCACACGCCGCGAGCGAGAGCACGGCGAGCCAGACGACACAGATTCGAAGGGACGAAAGGGTAGAGGTGTTCCGCATCTCGCCTCAAGCGCGCTTTCCAAGTTCAGTCAAGGCTTAGCATAACAGATGGAGGCGCGCTCGGGCCGTGTTTTCAAAAGTCCGAAACGTCTATCTTCGTCTCTCCGATCGCTTTTTCGACGGCGCCAGCGGTTTC
>JAISAZ010000028.1 GCA_031266435.1 Accumulibacter sp. | reverse complement strand
TTCGCCACTCGCCATCAGGTGCAAGCACCTATGCTGCCGTTCGACTTGCATGTGTAAGGCATGCCGCCAGCGTTCAATCTGAGCCAGGATCAAACTCTTCAGTTCTTTTCCTGTTTCTTCTACTCTCGCTTGACGTCTTGCTTCGGCCAGATCTCTTGCTTTCTTTTTCATGGCTTTTACACCACGCTCCAGATAAGTCCAGCGCAGATTCTTTCTTCACCTCGGCTTCAGGAATCTCTTCCCCCGCCTCGGCTCGAACTCCTCCGCGCTTCAATCCAACCGCTTTGCTTCCGTGCAAGCTTTTGTTTCCGTTTTCTTCCGCCTTCTCTTTAAGGAGTCTTTCCCCCCAAAGGCTTTTCAACCCCCAAGAGATTTTTTCCCAGGAGCTTTGAAACCCCAGAGGCTCACATCCCCAAGATCAGGCTCGGCGGCACCAAAAACCCACACCTATCTATCGTCCAGTTTTTAAAGAGCTTTGAAATCAGTTATTTACACTGTTTCAGTTTCGCCGCAACAGCGACGAAGCCGCGTATTATACAGCGAAGAAAAAGGGCGTCAATAGCTTTTGCGCGCAATTTGTAGAATTTTGTTGAGGACAGGAGACAGAGAAGTTACCGGCGGCTTCGCCGCCGGAGAAAAGGAACGAAACACCGATCGGTTTTCATCTGTCTCCCGTCTCCCGCCTCCTGATTCCTGATATGCGCCTGCGGAATGTTGGGCTTCACATTCGTTCAGCCCAAGCTATACCGCTGCTGGGCACGGCACGCCGTGCCCCTACGGTGGGATGATATTCCGGGTGGGGTTTCGTCACTACGGCGGCGAAGCCGTCGCGCACTGATCTGATCCCTGTCTCCTGATTCCTGATACCTGATTGGCGGCGAAGCCGCCGCTAAGCGATCTGATTCCTGACATCTGATTCCTGATACCTGACCACGATGCGCGCAAACTTTCTTTTTCCGATCTGGACGACGAAGCGATCCCCGGCTTTCAAGGCGAGGTTTTTGTCTTCGATCTTCGTCCCGTCTATCCGCACGCCGCCCTGGTCTATCATCCGCAGCGCGTCGGACGTGCTTTTCGTCAAGCCGGATTGCTTCAGCACCTGCGCGATCGACAAGGAACCTTCGACGGAGTCGAGCGTAATTTCGGCGACGTCGTCGGGAATCGCGCTCTGCCGGAAGCGCGCTTCGAAATCGGCGAGCGCGTCTTGCGCCGCCGGCTTCCCGTGAAATCGCTCGACGATTTCTTGCGCGAGGAGCACTTTTATGTCACGCGGGTTGCGCCCTTCCGACGCCTCGCGTTCTAGCGCGGCGATTTCACCCGACGAGCGGAACGACAGGAGTTCGTAATAGCGCCACATCAGTTCGTCCGAGATCGACATGAGTTTACCGAAGACTTCCCTCGGCGGCTCGTTGATGCCGACATAATTTCCGAGCGATTTGGACATCTTGTTCTGCCCGTCCAATCCCACCAGAAGGGGCATCAGGAGAACGCATTGCGGAGGCTGCCCGTAGTGTTTCTGCAACTCACGCCCGACGATCAGGTTGAATTTCTGGTCGGTTCCGCCGAGTTCGACGTCGGCCTTGATCGCGACCGAGTCGTAGGCCTGGCAAAGCGGGTAGAGGAATTCGTGGATCGCAATCGGCAGATTGGTCTGGTAGCGCTTTGCGAAGTCGTCGCGTTCGAGCATGCGTGCGACGGTGTAGCGCGACGCGAGCCGTATCATCCCCGCCGCGCCGAGCGCTTCTATCCATTCGGAATTGAAACGGATTTCGGTTTTTTCGGGGTCGAGTATCTTGAAAACCTGCTCCTGGTAGGTTTTTGCGTTTTCGAGTATCTGCTCGCGCGTCAGCGGCGGCCGCGTTACGTTCTTCCCGGTCGGGTCTCCGATCATCCCGGTGAAGTCGCCGATCAGAAACATGATGCGATGACCGAGTTCCTGAAAATGCCGCATCTTGTTGATCAACACGGTGTGCCCAAGGTGCAGGTCCGGCGCCGTCGGGTCGAAGCCCGCCTTGATGCACAGGGGACGACCGCTCCGGAGCTTTTCGACGAGTTCCGATTCGACCAAGAGTTCTTCCGAGCCACGCTTTATCAGCGCCAGACTCTCTTCAAGCCCGCTCATATAACATCCTCTAAAATTGATCCGCAAAGGTTTTTACGGATAGATTATTTTGCTAGACTGTGAAGATTTTCTTGACAAGAAACCGGTCACACTCGATGGATAAGTTGCGAAAAGCGATTCTAGCGTATTTCAAACCGGCAATCGAACGCAAAAAGCGCCGTCGCATGGCGTTTTCGGGGATTTTTGCCTTCGCCCTGCTCAGTATGATGGCCGCTTTCGCGATTACACCGACCGATACCTCGGGTCCCGCCGAATTTCTGGACGTTATCGAAGCCCTGACGTTTTCTCATACCGACGTCATCGACGCGGGAAACAACGACATCTTCTACAGTGCGCAGCGCATCCAGCCTTCCGACAGCGTCGCGGGGCTTTTGAGCCGCCTCGGCGTTTCCGACCCCAATGCCTTCGACTTCATCCGCAGAAATCCGAAAACGCAGGCCGTTTCGCGCCAGATGCGCCCCGGCAAGACCGTCACCGCGGAGACGGGCGACGGCGGAATCCTCCGCGCGCTCCATTTCCCGCTCAACTCCAGGGACGGCGTCCTGGTCGTCAAAAGGGACGGCGACCGTTTCGACGCCGAAGAGCAAGTCCTTCCTTCCGAAACGCATATCGTTCTGAAGGCCGGCGAAATACGTCATTCGCTTTTCGGCGCGACGGATTCCGTCGGCGTCCCCGATTCGATCGCGCTTCAGATCGCCGAAATCTTCGGCGGGGTCATCGATTTTCACCGCGACCTCCGCAAAGGAGACCGCTTTTTCATCGCTTTTGAGGCCATGACGCGCCCCGGCGGCGGGAGCGCGCGCGCCGGACGCGTGCTCGCGGTCGAATTCATCAACGGTCGCAGGGCTTACACGGCTTTTCTGTTCAAGCTGGAAAACGGGAAGGAAGGGTATTACTCCGCCGACGGCACGAGTTTGCGCAGGGCCTTTCTCCGCTCGCCGCTCGAATTTTCGCGCGTTTCTTCGGGGTTTACGACCGCGCGCTTCCACCCGATCCTGAAAATTTGGCGCTCGCATAGAGGAATCGACTACGCCGCGCCGACGGGGACGCGCGTTCGTTCGGTCTCCGACGGTCGCGTCGAATTCGCCGGACAGAAGAGCGGCTACGGGAATGTCATCATCGTGAAACACTGGGGCGCTTTTTCGACGCTCTACGGTCATTTGAGCGGTTTCGCGCCGGGAATCAAGACAGGCGCGCCCGTCTCGCAGGGAGACATCATCGGCTACGTCGGGCAGACGGGGCTTGCGACCGGGCCGCATCTGCACTACGAGTTCCGCGTCAACTCGGTTCAGGTCAACCCGCTTTCGATCACGCTCCCGGAGGCGCCGCCGCTCGAAGAAGCGGAAATCGAACGTTTCGTCACGGCGTCAGCACCGCAGCGCGCACAGATCGCGCTCACGAAGCTTATGCTGCCTTTTACGCTGCTGGAATAAGGGCCAGAAGACAGAGGACTGAAGATAGAAGACAGAACGGCCTTCGGCCTTTGTAATCAGGCATCAGTAATCAGAGGGAGGAAGTCCTGCGACATCTGACGACTGAAAACTGATCACAAAGCAAGCGTAGCTTGCGCTCAGTCTTCAGTCTTCTCTCCTCTGTTCCCTGTTACCAAGCCGAGAACGAGGAACCGCAACCGCAGGTCGATACGGCGTTGGGGTTTTTGATCACGAACTCCGAGCGTTCGAGACTTTCGGTGTAATCAATCTCCGCGCCGACGAGGTATTGGTAGCTCATCGGGTCGACCAGTAGCGTGACACCATTCTTTTCGAAGCTCGTATCGTCTTCGTTGACCGTTTCTTCAAACGTGAAGCCGTATTGAAAACCGGCGCACCCGCCGCCCGTTACGAAAACGCGGAGCTTCAAGTCGGGGTTGCCTTCCTCTTCGATCAAATCCCTGACCTTGTTCGCCGCGTTATCCGTAAAAATCAGGGGCGCGGAAGTTTCCGTCACTGCATTCATAGTCCGCTACCTTTTTAGCGTATCGCCTTTCGTACGTAAATCAGCCGTCTCGATCAACTGCCCGACGCCAATTTGAGTTCGACGTTTTTTGCGTTGGCCTGATGCACCATGCGCCCCTGAATCACGGCGCCCTGCTGCATTTCTATCTGATGATACTCCACGTCGCCGGTCACGCGCGCGGAAGGCAGGAGTTCGAGCGACTCGCCGGCGCAGACCGGGCCGACGACCGTCCCGTTCAGGACGATATGACCGACCGAGATTCCGCCTTCGACGCTCGCTTTTTCGCTGACGACAAGCGTTCCTTCCTGGAGGGTCGCGCTGGCGATATTGCCGCGCACCTCGCCGTCGATACGCAGACCTCCCGAAAATACGATGTTTCCCTCGACGCGCGTTCCCGCGCTGATGAGGCTGTCGATGCTGTCCTGTGGGGCGCTGCCTTTTTTCGAACCGAACATGAGATTTCCTCCTGCTTACAAACTGACGGACTGTTTCGCGCGCACGACGCCGTTTTGCATCAGACGCGCTTCAACGCTTTTGATCTCCGCGCCTTCGGGGAGCGAGAACGCGCCTTCAAATCGATAAAAGTACTTGATTTCAAAATGAAAACGCTGGGGAACAGGCTCCGATTCCGGAGGAATGGTGATTATAGCATCCTTGCCGTCCTGGCGTACCTCGACGAAGAGTTGAAGGTTCCCCTTGATTTCCTTCGTTTGGCGTCCGAAACTGTTGACGGCGAGCAGGCGGTAGCGATATTCGCCGGGGATGTCTCCGGGTTCGACCCTCAGGTGGTTGACCTTGATCCCCTCGTCGGTCTGCATCGAGGACGGCATCAGCGTTTCGAAAAAAGCCAGGTCCTGGCGTAGCGCGGCGTTTTCGACTTCGAGTTGCTTCATGTGGCTCGACAACTGTTGCCGCAGGGTGTGCTCGATCTGAAAGCTGCTCTCCGTCGTCTTTGACAGTACGCGGAATTGATTCAGTTCCTCGCTCAATTCCGCGACGTTTTTCTTGAGCAAGGCGATCTCGTCGAGCGTCGCGTCGGGGTTGAAAGCCGGGAGGCGCGCGTCGGGTTCGTAGAGCCACATCGTGACCGCCAGCGCCAGAGCGAAAACGACGACCAGGGAAAGCGCGTACCAATACCAGGGGACGTGCGTGCGCACCGCGACGCGCGGCGCGTTGATGCCGAAGCGCTGCCGAAAGCGTTTTAATTTTACGGAAGCTGCGGAAATTGGCATAAACCTTCCGTTTCGTTCAGACCCAGCATGATGTTCATATTCTGGACGGCCTGACCCGCCGCGCCCTTCACGAGATTATCGATGACCGAAAGGACGACGAGCGTATCGCCGCCTTGCGGCCTATGCACGGCGATCCGGCAAAAATTGGACGCGCGGACGAAGCGCGTTTCCGGGTGCGAACCCGAAGGCATGACGTCGACAAAAAACTCGTTCGCGTAATGCGCTTCATAAAGCGCCTGAAAATCCGTTTCCGTGCGGATTCTCGCGTAAAGCGTCGCGTGGATCCCGCGCACCATCGGCGTCAGATGGGGAACGAAAACGAGGCCGACGTCGCCGCCGGCGATCCGCGCCAGACCTTGCCGTATTTCAGGGAAGTGCCGGTGGCCCGAAGCGCCGTAGGCTTTGAAATTGTCCGAGGTCTCGGAGAAAAGGTAGCCGAGCTCGGCCTTGCGGCCCGCGCCCGAAACGCCCGATTTGGCGTCGGCGATCAAATGAAGCGGGTCGACGACACCGGCGCGGAGCAAGGGTGCGAAGCCGAGCTGAACGGCCGTCGGGTAGCAGCCGGGGTTTGCGACGAGTTGCGCGCCGCGAATCGCGTCCCGGTTGAGTTCGGGCAGCCCATAGACGGCTTTCCCCAGCCATTCGGTGCTCGTGTGCGGCGTACCGTACCATTTTTCCCACTCGCGCGCGTCGGCGAGGCGGAAATCGGCGGCGAGGTCGACGACGCGGCGTCCCGCGTCGAGCAATTCCGGCGCCTGCTGCATCGCAACGCCGTTCGGCGTGGCGAAAAAGACGAGGTCGCAGGCTTGCAAGGCCGGCGCGCCGGGTGACTCGAAGACGAGGTCGACGCGCCCGCGCAGACTTGGAAATACGTCGGAGACGCGCCTTCCCGTTTCCGCGCGCGACGTAATGGCGGAAAGCTCGACGCCGGGGTGCTGCGCCAGCAGGCGCAGAAGCTCGACGCCCGTGTAACCCGTGCCTCCGACGATTCCGACCTTGAACATCCGCCTTCCCTCTGAAGCTGTGAATATATCAATAATAAACCTAGAAACCGCAGTCGAGCACTGATTTTTCCCATTGAAGGCCAAGTGATGACAAACTTCTCCGGTTTTTTGACCGCTCACTTTCAGGGTGAGTCCGTTACGTGCCTGGGAGCACAGCCCCGCAGCGTGCTAGCGGTGTTGCTCCTCCTTGCAGACATGAGTCTGCCGCGTCGTCGCGCCTTGCCAGCACACTCCGGGACAGCACTCCCAGGCACGTTCAACGGCGGTTTCCAGGTTAAAACAAAAAAAGCCGCCGACGGCGGCTTTTTCAGGCGAAGCGGCGTATCAGCGCTTGGAGAATTGTTTACGGCGCCGCGCCTTGTGCAGACCGACCTTTTTACGCTCGACCTCGCGCGCGTCGCGCGTCACAAAGCCCGCCTTGGACAAGGCCGGTTTCAACTCGGCGTCGTATTCGATCAGCGCGCGGGTGATCCCGTGGCGGATCGCACCCGCCTGCCCCGACTCGCCGCCTCCGTGGACGTTGACCTTGATGTCGAAGGTTTTCGTATGCTCGACGAGTTCAAGCGGTTGAGCGACGATCATCCGCCCCGTGACGCGTGAGAAAAAGTCGTCGACCGTCCTGCCGTTGATGATGAAGCCACCCGTGCCGCGCCTGAGAAACACGCGCGCGACCGCGCTTTTCCGACGACCCGTGCCGTAATAAAAGTTATCCGCCATTTCGACCTCTTAAAGTTCCAGAACTTTCGGCTGTTGCGCCGTGTGCGGATGCGCGTCACCCGCGTAACACTTCATTTTCTTGATCATCGCGTAGCCCAAAGGCCCTTTGGGAAGCATGCCCTTGACCGCTTTTTCGAGCACCCTGCCGGGAAAGCGTTGCTGCATCTTGGCAAAATTCGTTTCACGAACGCCGCCGGGGAAGCCCGAATGACGAAAATACTTCTTGTCCTCGGCCTTGTTTCCGGTCACGCGCAGCTTTTCGACGTTGGTCACGATGATGTAATCCCCTGTGTCCACGTGCGGCGTATATTCCGGCTTATGCTTGCCCCGCAAGCGGTGAGCGATCGCCGACGCAAGGCGACCCAGCACCTTGTCGGACGCATCGACGACAAGCCACTCGCGCTTTACCTCCTGCGGTTTGGCGGAAAAAGTCTTCATTTGGAACACTGTCCTTGTACTTGATAATGGGAAACTCGCTATTTTAATAAAAACCGGTGTGGGGTGTCAATTTCAAGTCTAGTCCAATATGAGGTGAGTCTGAAGGAATTGACTGATTCCGACGTGAGGGGAGTCTGAAAGAAGAGCTGTAAGGCGGGATCATTAGGAGATGATCATGACCTTGCAAGAAGA
>JAISAZ010000026.1 GCA_031266435.1 Accumulibacter sp. | reverse complement strand
TTCGCCACTCGCCATCAGGTGCAAGCACCTATGCTGCCGTTCGACTTGCATGTGTAAGGCATGCCGCCAGCGTTCAATCTGAGCCAGGATCAAACTCTTCAGTTCTTTTCCTGTTTCTTTACTCTCGCTTGACGTCTTTCTTTCGGCCAGATCTCTTGCTCCGCAGGTTTCTCTCCCGCAGCGCTTTCCTTCCGACCGCTTTACTTCCGTGCAAGCTTTTGTTTCCGTTTTCTTACGCCTTCTCTTTAAGGAGTCTTTCCCCCCAAAGGCTTTTCAACCCTCAGAGGCTTTCCCCCCAGGAGCTTTGCAACCCCCAAGAGATTTTTTCCCCAGGAGCTTCGCAACCCCCAGAGTCTTCCTCCTTCAGATAAGGCTAAGCGGCACCAAAAACCCACACCTATCTATCGTCCAGTTTTTAAAGAGCGTACTTCTTTGGTTGCGGGGCCAGGATTTGAACCTGGGACCTTCGGGTTATGAGCCCGACGAGCTGCCAGACTGCTCCACCCCGCGTCCGATAAAAGGCGAGATATTAACGACTCATCAGCCTTCCGTCAACTCCCGCGATCAGAAATTTGACTCCGTGTCACGCGGGAAAGTAATAGTAGCAAATCCGGGAAGAGGCGTCAACGAAATCGCGCGGTCGCGCTTGGTTTGGGCGGCGTCGCTTTCCGCTTCCGCCCCCCCAGGTCATTCCTTTTCCAGTTCATTCATGCCGAGAAGAGGAGCCGCAGACAGTACAAGTAGTACGGCAAGGCGAGTCGACAAAGGGATGGATGAACCGGGAAAGGAATCAGCTTTTCGTTTTTTCGATCAGCGCATACGCCGAGTGGTTGTGGATCGATTCGAAGTTCTCCGATTCGACGATGTAGCGGCAGATCCGCGTCTCGGCGTCGAGCCGCACGGCGACGTCGCGTACCATGTCTTCGACGAATTTCGGGTTGTCGTAGGCGCGTTCGGTGACGTATTTTTCATCCGGGCGCTTGAGCAGCCCGTAGAGTTCGCACGAGGCTTCGGCTTCGACGAGTTCGACGATTTCTTCGATCCACAGGTGCGCGGTGATCTGCGCGGTGACGGTGACGTGCGAGCGCTGGTTGTGCGCGCCGCGATCCGAAATTTTTTTCGAGCACGGGCAGAGGCTGGTGACGGGGACGACGACTTTGATCGTCGACGATATTCCGTCTTTGTCGATTTCTCCGGTCAGCGTGACGTCGTAGTCCATCAGGCTGCCCACGCCGGAGAGCGGCGCCGTCTTGTTGATGAAGTAGGGAAAACTCATTTCGATGTGCCCGGTTTGCGCGCCGAGTTTGGCGATCATGTCGCGCAGCATTCCGGGGAAGTTTTCGACCGAGATCTCGCGTTCGTGGCTGTTGAGGATTTCCACGAAGCGCGACATGTGCGTTCCTTTGAAGTTGTGCGGGAGGCCGACGTACATATTGAACAGGGCGATCGTGTTCTGGATTCCGCTGGATTTGTCGAGCACCTTGACCGGGTGGCGGATCGATTTCACGCCGACGCGGTTGATGGCGATCTTTCGCGTATCTTCTAGATTCTGGACGTCGGGGATTGTGTTGACGCCGGGGAGATTCGTTTCGGGCATGTTTTTCCTGAAGAGACCTTGTGAAAGCGGGTCGAACGGGTCAACGGTCGTCGATCCCGCGCGCGGTTTTGAGTATACCTGCCTTGTCGAGACCGATTTCGGCGAGCAGCGCCGCTTGGTCGCCGTGCCCGACGAAGCGGTCGGGGATGCCCATGCGGACGAGGCGCGCCGGGAAATCGGCGCCTTCGAGAACACGGGCGACTTCGGCGCCCGCGCCGCCGATGAGCGCGTTTTCTTCGACGCTAATCAGGAGCGTATGCGTTCGCGCGAGGTCGAGGATCAGGTCGCGGTCGATCGGTTTGACGAAGCGCATGTCGGCGACGGTCGCGTCGAGTTCTTCGGCTGCTTCAAGCGCTTGCGCGAGCGTGCTTCCAAAGGTCAGGAGGGCGATTTTTTTGCCTTCGCGCCTAATTTTTCCCTTGCCGATCGGCAGTTCCGCCAAACCCGCGCCGACGGGGCGTCCCGTGCCTTTTCCTCGCGGGTAGCGCACTGCGGCGGGGTGGCCGCAGCGGTACGCAGTCGTCAGCATTTCGCGGCATTCCTGTTCGTCCGACGGCGTCATGATGAGCATGTTCGGCACGCACGTGAGGTAGGAAAGGTCGAAAACGCCGTGGTGCGTCGGGCCGTCCGACCCCACCAGGCCGCCGCGATCGAGCGCGAAGACGACGGGGAGGTCTTGCAGCGCGACATCGTGCAGAAGCTGGTCGTACGCGCGTTGCAGGAAAGTCGAGTAAATCGCGACGACCGGATGCAACCCTTCGCACGCGAGGCCCGCCGCGAACGTGACCGCGTGCTGCTCGGCGATCCCGACATCAAAGTAACGCGAGGGGAAGCGTTTCGCAAAGTCCGTCATCCCGGAGCCTTCGCACATCGCCGGCGTGACCGCGACGAGCGCCGGATCCGCGTCTGCCATGTCGCAGAGCCAATCGCCGAAGACCTGCGAGTAGGTCGGCGTCTTGTCGACGGCGCTCTCGATGCCGACTTCGGGCGCGAACTTCGATACGCCGTGGTAGAGAACCGGGTCGGCTTCCGCGAGTTTGTAGCCCTGGCCTTTGCACGTCACGACGTGCAGGAACTGCGGGCCGCCGAGCTTCTGGAGATTTTCGAGCGTCGGGATCAGGAGATCGAGGTCGTGCCCGTCGACCGGGCCGATATAGTTGAAGCCGAGTTCTTCAAACAGCGTTCCGGGCGTCAGCAGACCTTTGACGTGCTCTTCGACGCGGCTGGCGAATTCGAGCAGCGTCGGCGAGACTTCGAGGATTTTTCCGCCGGCCCTTCGGGCGGCGTTGAACGCGCTCCCGGAGAGCAGGCGAACCAAATACTTGTTCAATGCGCCGACCGGACGCGAAATCGACATATCGTTGTCATTCAGAATGACGAGAAGGTTGGCACTCGAAACGCCGGCGTTGTTCAAGGCTTCGAAGGCTTCGCCCGCCGACATCGCGCCGTCGCCGATCACCGCGATGACGCGGCGGTTTTCGTTCTTGAGCCGGGACGCGAGCGCCATGCCGAGCGCCGCTGAAATCGATGTCGAGGAGTGGCCGACGCCGAAGGTGTCGTATTCGCTCTCGCCGCGCCTCGGGAAGCCCGAAATTCCGCCGTAGGCGCGTAGCGTGCCCATTTCTCCGCGTCGCCCCGTCAATATCTTGTGCGCGTAGGTCTGGTGGCCGACATCCCAGACGAGGCGGTCTTCGGGGGTGTTGAAAACGGTGTGGAGCGCGATGCTCAGTTCGACGGTGCCGAGATTCGACGAGAGGTGCCCGCCGGTCTTCGAGACCGATTCGACGAGAAAGCGGCGAAGTTCCTCGGCGAGCGTCGGGAGTTCCTTGCGGTCCAGCGCGCGCAACGCTGCCGGGGATTCGATGGTTTCGAGTAGGGGGTAGGCGCTCATCGCTAGGGTTCGTACCAGGCCGGCGGCTCAGAATTCGCGTTTCATGATGAAGTCGGCGATTTCGCGCAGCCTCTCCCCCCGCTCGCCGAAGGGCGCGAGTGCCCCGACGGCTTGCGAATGCAGTTCCGCCGCGAAAGTTCGCGCGTCGGAAAGGCCGATCAGACTGACATAGGTCGGCTTGTTCGCCGCCGCGTCCTTGCCCGCGGTCTTTCCGAGCGCCGCCGTGCTCGCCGTGTAGTCGAGGATGTCGTCGACGACCTGAAAAAGAAGTCCGGCGGATTGGACGAAGCGTTCGACCGACGCCATTTCTTCGGGATTCAATGGCTCGCCGCAGAGGACGCCGAGCACGACGGCCGCGCGGATCAGCGCGCCCGTCTTGAGCGCGTGCATCGTTTCGAGTTTTTCACGGTCGATCGCGCGCCCCACGGCAGCAAGGTCGATCGCCTGACCGCCTGCCATCCCGCGCGACCCGCTGGCACGCGCAAGCAGACCGACCATCTCGGCGCGGCGCGGACCGAGACCTTCGTGCGACAAGAGTTCGAAAGCCAGCGACTGCAAGGCGTCGCCGACCAGGAGGGCGAAGGCTTCGCCGAATTCAACGTGGCACGCGGGGCGGCCATGCCGAAGCGCGTCGTCGTCCATGCACGGCAGGTCGTCGTGGACGAGCGAATAAATATGGATCATCTCGACGGCGCACGCGACGATTTCGAGCCGCTCGGACGGCGCGCCCGATACTTCTCCCCCGGCAAAGGCCAGGAGAGGGCGAACGCGCTTGCCGACGCCGAGCAAGGCGTAACGCATCGCACGATGCAGACGGTCGGGGGGCGTTTCCTCCGACGGCAAAAAACGCGGCAAGGCCGCTTCGACACGCGCGCGAACCGAGCGCGCCCATTCGTCGAATGGGCACCCTCCGCCGTCGGCGCGAACACTCACGGGGCGTCTCCCCTGCCCGACGCGGGGTCGAAGTCGCGCAGTTCGCCGTTTTCCAGAATCTGGATTTTGCGCTCCGCGTCGCTCAGCAAAGCCTGACAGTGCAAAAGGAGTTCGCTCCCGCGCCGGTAGGCATTGATCGATTCGTCGAGTGGCAGGCTTCCCTCTTCCATCGAAGCGACGAGCGCTTCAAGCTCGGCCTGCGCCTTCTCGAATTTCATTTCGGCGATATCGGAATCCGTCTCCGCTTTGGAAGAAGTGATTTTGGAAGATCGGGTCATTGAAAAATCCCATTTGGAAATGTTTCGTCCGGCACCGGAAAACGGCGACAACGGAGCCTCGGTCGGGAAGATTATAGCCTCTGCGGCACGTCGTTTTCGACCCCTGTTCCGAAAACATTTCATCTCTCGGGCGGCGTGATTCGATCGCCGTAGGGGCACGGCGCGCCGTGCCCTGTCAGGGTTCAGGAATCAGAGGACAGGGATCAGATCAGTACGGTTTGATTCCTTTTCCAGTTCGTTCATACCGAGAAGACGAGCCGAAGACAGTACAAGTAGTACGGCAAGGCGAGTCAACAAAGGGAGGGACGGACTGGAAAAGGAATGGAAAAGGAATCGAGCGCCCAACGCACATGCTCCCGGACGAGCGGGGAAGAATCGTCGGCGCGCGCGGCGAGCGCGGCGCGGATTTCGGGAGCGTCGCCGGCGTTCCCGAGCGCGACGGCGACGTTGCGGAGCCAGCATTCGTAGCCGATCCGGCGGATCGGGCTGCCGGAAAAACGCGCGTCGAAGTCGGCTTCGCTCCACGCGAAAAGGTCGACAAGCCGTGCGCCAGTGAGTTCGCTTTGAGCGGTAAAAGCCGCATCCCCGGTTTTTGCGAAGCGGTTCCAGGGGCAGACGATCTGGCAGTCGTCGCAGCCGTAGATTCGGTTGCCGAGCGCGCGTCGCAGTTCGATCGGAATCGCGCCGCGCCACTCGATCGTCAGGTACGAGAGGCATACGCGCGCGTCGACTTCCCCCGATTCGCCGATCGCTCGCGTCGGGCACGCGTCGATACAGCGTCGGCAGCGTCCGCAACGATTCTCCGCCGGAGCGTCGGGCGGGAGCGGCAAGGAAGTGTATAGCTCTCCGAGAAAATGCCAGGAACCTTCGCGCGAGACCGACAGCGAATGCTTGCCGCGCCACGCGATTCCGGACCGGCACGCGAACTCGACCTCCATGACCGGCGCGGAATCCGAAAAAGCGCGGTACACGAAAGGCGCGCCGAGACCGGAAACGCCGATCTCGCGCCGGATCGCGTCGGCGAGGCTTTGCAGGCGGCGGCGGACGACTTTGTGGTAATCGCGCCCCTGCGCGTAACGCGCAACGGCGGCGACTTCCGGGTGGGTCAGCGCACACTCTCCGGCACCGGCGCTTGCGGGAAGGTAAGGCAGACGAACCGAGACGACGGAGCGAACTTCGGGGAAGAGCTTTTCGGGGAAGAGGCGTAAATCGACGTTTTTCGCCATATAATCCATCCGACCGTGGCAAGCTCGGTCGAGCCACCGAGCGAGCCGCCGTCCGGCGTCACGCCGAACCGCCGCGTCGGTGATCCCGACCGCCGAAAAACCGAGATTTACGCCGAATTCCTTGATTTTCGCGGCGAGCGCGGCGTACGCCGGCTTTTCCGATTCGCCTGTTGCTTCCACGGAGAGATTTTTTTGCATAGCCCGTGTCATGATAACTGATTCGACTCCCAAAGCGTCCGCCGTGCGAAAAACCTGCGGATGAGCGAAATGAACGAAGTGGCGTCGGCGTCCTTTTTTCTCCGCGACGAAGCCTCGACGCTCGCGTTCGGTCGCGCGCTCGCGCCCTTTCTCGCTCCCGGAACGGTCGTCTGGCTGCGCGGAAACCTCGGCGCGGGCAAGACGACTCTCGCGCGGGCGATCCTCCGCGCGCTCGGAATCACCGGCGCGGTCAAAAGCCCGACCTACACATTGGTTGAAGTTTATGTAGTTTCGAGTTTATACTTGTATCACCTTGATTTATATCGGTTCAATGCGCCTGAAGAATTTGAGGATGCCGGACTTGGCGAATACTTCCGAAAAGACGCCGTATGCCTCGTCGAATGGCCTGAAAAAGCGGCGGGCTACCTGCCGTCCGCCGATGTCGAACTTTTTCTCCGTTTTGCGGGAGAATCCCGCGAAGCGCAGCTTTCCGTCCGTGGCGAACGGGGGCGCGAATGCCTAGGCGCGCTGAAAGCCTTCAAATCAACCGCCGCGAGTTGATCCGCCTCGCCGGCGCGACGCTGGCCCTGCTCGTCGCGCCGCGCGGGTACGCCGCCGCGAAAAACGAGATCATCGCCGTGCGCGTCTGGCCGTCCGCCGACTACACGCGCGTGACGATCGAGCACAAAGCGCCGATCAAATTCTCGCAGTTTACGATCGGAGGCCCCGACCGCCTCGTCGTCGATCTCGACAACATCGAGTTCACCAACGTCCTTCAGGGTCTCGACAGCCGGATTTCGCCCAACGACCCGAACATCCGCCTGCTCCGCGCCGGACAGTTCAAACCCGGCGTCGTGCGCCTCGTGATGGAACTCAAAAACCGCGTAAAACCGCAGGTTTTCGTCCTCGCGCCGATCGGGCGCTACGGCTACCGCCTCGTTCTCGACGTCTACCCGCTCGAACCGCCCGACCCCTTGCTGCAATTGATCAAGGAAAACAATCTCTTGCGCGACGACGAGAAAGATCTCGCCCAAGCCGAGCCGAGACCCGCGCCGCCCGCTTCGGCGAGCCCGACCCGCCCTGCCGTCGTGGGTCGCCTCGTCACGATCATGCTCGACCCCGGACACGGCGGCGAAGACCCCGGCGCCGTCGGACGCCGGGGGAGTTATGAAAAAAACATCACGCTCGCGGTGGCGAAAATCCTCAAGGCGAAAATCGACGCCGAACCCAATATGCGCGCCGTCCTGACGCGGGATACCGATTACTTCGTCCCCTTGCAGACGCGCGTCCAGAAAGCGCGGCGGATCAACGCCGACCTCTTCGTCTCGATCCACGCCGACGCCTTCGTCCGCCCCGACGCACGCGGGTCGTCGGTCTTCATCCTCTCCGAAAAGGGCGCGTCGAGTTCGGCCGCGCGCCACCTCGCGCAAAAAGAAAACGAGGCCGACCTGATCGGGGGCGTCAACTTGAGCGCCGCCGACCCCATGCTCGCGCGCACCCTGCTCGATCTCTCGCAAACCGTGACGATCAGCGACAGCCTCCAACTCGGCAAATCGGTACTCGGCGAAATCGGCAACATCAACGCCCTGCACCGAGGGCGCGTCGAACACGCGGGATTCGCCGTCCTGAAAGCGCCGGACATCCCCTCGATCCTCGTCGAAACCGCGTTCATCTCCAACCCGGAAGAAGAAAGACAACTGAACAGCGAGAGCTACCGGAACAAAATGGCCTCCGCGATCGTTTCCGGCATTCGCAAGTATTTCATCAAGAACCCGCCGCCCAAACCGAAACAGAGCTGAGGGTCAGAGGACTGAGGACTGAACGGCCTTCGGTCTTTCAGGTATCAGGAGTCAGGTATCAGGAATCAGATCAGTCAGCGGCGGCTTCGCCGCCGGAGAAAAAGCTTTGACACACCGATCGGTTTTTATCTGAACCATGATATCCGATACTCGACATCTGATGCCAAGGAGGTGGATTCGTAACTCCCTCCCCTGACAAGGGGAGGGATGGGGAGGGGTTTTACTGAAAACTGGTCACGAAGCTTTTCGTCAGCGAGCGCTCTGTCTTCTGTCCTCTGTCCTCTGTCCTCTGTCTTCTGTCCTCTGTCTTCTGCCCCTGTCCCCTGTTGCGCTGTTCCAAAATGCTTTCCTACGCGTCGCGTCACTGGTAGAATGCGGAGTTTCGTGCATCGTCGTTTTGCGCTGGCGTAGCTCAGTTGGTAGAGCAACTGATTCGTAATCAGTAGGTCGGGGGTTCGACTCCTCTCGCCAGCACCACCTCTTTCACAAAAGAAAAATTCTTTTGTTTCAATGACTTGGCGAATCAGGAAAATATTTTTTCCTGAGTTTCGCCAAAAAATCATGGTCTGGTAGGAGCGAGACCAATATCCATGGCTTGGTGTGAGCAATGCTCCGTCCAATCCTTCGCGGAAGGCGAAGTCGACCGAGTGCGCTCTGAAAAAGCGAATGGCGCGGAAGTACCTGCATCTTGCGCCCAGCCACATCGCCGCTCATGCAAACACGGTCAAGTTTTGGTCAAGATTGGACTCGGCAGAAAAAACGCCACGGACGAAAGTGGCGTAAGCTGGTGACGTGATAGCAACTTGCGTTTCCAATCCACAAATACCACGAATCTATTGTTTTCCACCGCTCTCTCCGCCTGAATGTCTTCATGCGCTGTGCATCTCATGCCACGCTTTACTCACAGTTTGGTAGGCTTGATGGGGATGTTTCTCGCTCTCAGGATATAACAAGGTGAGCACTCCCGCTTCGCGCAGGGGTTTCAGATGTGAGCGTGTCAGTTCGCGTACATCGCTACGTCCAAGAATCTGGCACAGTTCCAGAGCGGAATACGGGCGTAACGCGCACAGTTCGCGTAGCAACTCGCGTATCACAGACTGTCGTGGTTTTTTTCCAAGGGTCTGAATACGCCGCCACAACTCGTCGGGAATCCCCACAAGGACTTGCTCAAGCTTGTGTGGATTTTCTGGAATCCCCACAAGTTCTTGTGTGAATTCCGACTCAAGCTTGTGTGGATTTCCCGGAATCCCCACAAGCTCCTGCGGGGATTCCAGTTCAAGCTTGTGTGGATTCTCTGAATTCCCAGCGGAGCTTGTGGGAATTTCACGGTTCTTGTCGTTCAGTACATAGTACGTTCGGCTTCCCGAACCTTGTTTAAGCAACAGGCCCCGATCTCGCAAACGGCGCAACACCAAACTGGCCGCCATGGTATCCAGACCGCAAAAAACACGGCAAGCGGCGTTGTCTACCGCATCGGTCTCTCGGGCATAGATGAGCACCTTCGCTTCTTCTGCGCTGAGTCCGTTACCCGCGAAATCGCGCAACCATGCGTGATCTTCCTCGGTCAGCAGGTTGTGCAGGAACAGCGTCAGTTTGAATTCATTGGCTTGGCGATCGGAATGGAACTCCGGCAGCGGCAAACCCGCTTCCACAGCAAGCCGCCTCATGGCGCGGATGCCGGTTCCTTTGGCTTCCGCCAGATGCAGATCGTGCAACACGGCGGCAATCGTCGGATTGCGCAAGCGCGAACCGGGCATGCCCAGTTGAGAAGGCTCCTTGAGAGAATAACCAACATTGCGGAATTCGAGACGATTGCCGTAGCGGATGATCTGGATAGGGCTATGCAACTGGTAGTTGCGATGCATGGCGGCGTTCGCCAATGCTTCGCGGATGACTTTACGCGGGAGAATCGGCTCCTGCACGCTGTGCAATTGCCCTTCCGGCAGACGAAATCCCTTGGGCAATTCATCGATGATGCTGGCTTCGGCTTGCGGCAAGGCCAGCAACAGCGGCTTGCGGATGTCGATGGATTGAAATCGGTTTTCGGGATCCGCCACCCACTCGTTGCCGGAAACGCGGATGTAGTCGATGCGCGCCATCGGCAACAAACGCCGTAAGGCCAAAGGCTTACCGAAGAGGATGATGCCCGCGAGCGTCGGACGCAAACCGTTTTCGGATCGGGACAACATGCCCAAGGCTTCCAGCATTTCCTCGTCGCCATAAGCCAGTTCTTCGGCTTGGGCGTTGATGCTGGCGCGAATGCGGCGATAGGCGGTAATGGCGGCGGAGTCAAAGTCATCCAGACGACCATCGGACAATATGGCCTGATCCGGCCCGTGCAAGGGCTGGCTCTCGCCGCGTAATATCCACAAATCTTCGTCGACACAGCGCTGGTCGCTGGCGCCAATCCGGCGATACGCGCCGGACGGCAAGCCGGTAGCCTTCAGGTAAACCGGCTTTTGTGTCACATCGGCTTCCGGGACGTATACCACCAGCACGGTTTTGCCTTCCGTCATTTCCACACGCATTTCAGGCCGCAATACGACATTGAGCATGGTGGCGCACTGACTGGCGAGATCGCGCTGTGTCTTGTCTGGATCGAGAAGTCCGACGGGACGATAAATCGTGTCACCTTTGTCGTCGACGCGCCAATCGATGCCGAGCAAGAGATACCCCCCACCCAAACCTGGCTCGTTGGCGAAAGCGATGACCGTCTGCATGACCGATTTGCCCACCTCGCTGGCGCGCTTGGCCTCGATGCACACGGACTCATCAAGCGCATTGAGTTCCGCGAACAGATCCGCCGCGCTACGCATGGGCGGCGCCTTCACCTGTTCTCCGCTCATCGCCTTGGCTCAAGCTATTCATGGCTTTCACAAAAGCATCCATTTTCAGCCAGAACGCCTACCCATCGTCTTGCCATTGATCTCAGGCCTCGCACTATGGCATGGCCTCGTCCCCGATCGCTGTCGTCGACAGACCGCGTTTGACATAGAGTGGTATCGACAAATTGCCGACGTTGGGCGCGATCTCTTTATTGAATCTACAACATTTTACTGGAGGCGCGAGCCGGAGTCGAACCGACCTACACGGATTTGCAATCCGGTGCATAACCGCTTTGCTATCGCGCCTTTTTTGATTCCATTCCCAGTTCGTCCCTTCCTTTGTCGACTTCGCCTTGCGGCACGTAAGTACTGTCTGCGGCTCGCCTTCTCGGCATGAACGAACTGGAAAAGGAATGAAAGAGCTACCTAAAGCCACCCGAAAAATGAGGAGGCATTCTATCACGGACTTCCAGAAAAACGCACCCCGGTCGGCGACCCGACCGGCGGCGCATCGGGAATGCGACGCCTTGCCTGCGCGCAGCACGCACGGCGCGACGCTTGGGCGGAATCAGTCCGTTTCGACGATCTCGAAGTCGTGCGTTATTTCAGCCACCGCGCCGAGCATGATCGACGCCGAGCAGTATTTGTCTTGTGAAAGCGCAATGGCGCGCGCGACGGCATCCAGGTTCAGCGATTTTCCAGACACCTTGAAATGGAAATGGATCTTTGTAAAAACTTTCGGGTTGTCTTCCGCGCGTTCGGCGTTCAGGGAAATTTCACACCCCGTGACCGCGTGGCGCCCCTTTTTGAGGATGGAAACGACGTCGAAGCCCGTGCATCCCCCGGCGCCCGCGAGGAGCAGTTCCATCGGGCGCGGCGCGAGGTTTTTCCCGCCGAACTCGGGGGCGCCGTCCATCGGCACCATGTGATTGCTTCCCGTTTCGGCGAGAAAGGACATTCCGCCTTCGATCCACCTGACCTTGCATTCCATACAATTCCTTTGCAGTAGTTCCGCGATCCCTCTATTGTGCCAGAGGAGGATTCGAAGGGCTTCGGGAATCGGCGAGTACGCGCGTTTTTTCAGCGCAGGTCGTCGTAGCGGTTCGTGATCGGGTAGCGCCAGTCCTTCCCAAAACCGCGCTGGGTAACGCGGATGCCGATCGGCGCTTGGCGGCGCTTGTATTCGTTGATCCTGAGCAGACGGACGACTTTGCGGACGTCGGCATCAGGGGTGCCCTTCGCGACGATTTCGCGCGGACTCAGGTCGCGTTCCATATACGCTTCGACGATCGCGTCGAGGACTTCGTACGGCGGGAGGTTGTCTTGGTCGGTTTGTCCGGGCTTGAGTTCCGCCGACGGCGCGCGCGTCAGGATGCGTTCGGGGATCACCGGAGAGAGCGCGTTCCGCCAGCGCGCGAGGCGGTAGACGAGCGTCTTGGCGATGTCTTTGATCACGGCGAAACCGCCCGCCATGTCGCCGTAGAGCGTACAGTAGCCGACCGCCATTTCCGATTTGTTCCCGGTCGTGAGAACGAGCGCGCCGCTCTTGTTCGAGAGCGCCATCAGCGTCATTCCGCGTATCCTCGCCTGGATGTTCTCTTCGGTCGCGTCGGACGGCAGACCGGCGAATTCCTTTTCGAGCATCGCGCCGAAGGTTTCCATCGCCCGCGCGATCGAAATCTCGTCGTAGCGAACACCCAGACGCGCGACCATTTCACGTGAATCGTCGAGGCTGATCGCGGCCGTATAGGGCGAAGGCATCATCACCGCGCGAACGGCGTCGGCGCCGAGCGCGTCGACGGCGATGCACAGGGTCAGCGCCGAATCGATCCCGCCCGAGAGGCCGACGATCGCCCCCGGAAAACCGTTCTTGCCGAGATAGTCGCGGACACCGAGGACCAGCGCCTGGTAGATTTCGGCCTCTTCCACGCACTTTTGCGCGATCTTTCCTGCTTGCGGTTCGCCGTCGACGAGTTCGACGACGCCGAGCGCTTCTTCGAATTTCGGCAGTTCGAGACAAAGCGTCTCGCGCGAATCCCACGCGAAAGACCCGCCGTCGAAAACGAGTTCGTCCTGACCACCGACGAGGTTGACATAAACGACGGAAAGACCCGTCGCGCCGATCCGTTCCCGGACGATCGTTTCACGCAGGCTCTGCTTTCCGATGTGGTAGGGCGAAGCGTTGAGGACGAGCAGGACCCGCGCGCCGAGTTCGCGCGCCTGATTCGCCGCGCCGGCTTCCCAGATGTCCTCGCAGATGCTGATCGCGCAGCGGACGCCGCAAAGTTCGACGACGCACGGCGCGTCTCCGGGGGTGAAATAACGCCGCTCGTCGAAGACTTCGTAATTCGGTAGAGTCTGCTTACAGTACACCGCCGCGCGAACGCCGTCGGAAAGCAGCGTCGCCGCGTTGAAGCGTTTGCCGTCGCGCGCGAGCGGGTGCCCCACGAGGAGCGAAATCCCGCGAGCGCACTCCGCGAGTTCGTCGAGCGCGGCGTCGCAGTCCTTCAAAAAATCGGGTCGGAAGAGGAGGTCTTCGGGCGGATACCCGCAGAGCGCGAGTTCCGGCGTCACCAAAAGGTCGGCGCCCAGGTCCTTCGCGCGCTGGGCAAAACCACGGATGCGCGCCGCGTTGCCGTCGATGTCACCGACGGTCGTGTTGATCTGGGCAAGGGCAATTTTCAGGGTCATCGCTAAGTTCTGCGCCGAGGGTCGAAGCCCGGTCATTTTGGGAACTTCCATTTTAATCCAGCGCGGCGTCTGGATACACCAGCGTTTGTTCGAGTGGCCCCGGAAAAACGAATTACGCGGCGGCGCGCAGATTGAAACGCACCCTCACTTCGTCGAACGGAAATACGTATTTCCCGTCTTCGGCGCGGTCGATGACCCCCGCCGAGACGAGCGCGTTGGCGTCGGTATGCACGCCTTTCACGTCGCGCGCGACGCGTCGCGCGAGTTCGCGCACGCCCAGAGGGCCGGCCCCGGTCAAAGCCTCCACGACACCCCAGCGCGTCGGCGTCAGCACGCGCGCCATATCGACACACGATGGAAAACTCAGACGCGCGCACCGCTCCGAAACGCCCTCGCTGGACGCCGCTATCAAGCGCGCCATCGCCGCTTCGGGCGACGCGACCTCAAACACGATCGTTTTCACGGTTCCACCTCTCGATATCTCTCTGAAAATCGGTCAGCATCTTGGCCAGAGAAACGAATTCATAAGATTCCTCGACCTGACCGCAGTGTCGATGATCACCCTTGCCTACTTCGTTGTCGTAACGCAATACGCAGACTTCGTCGACGACGTAAGCCAGTCTGTATTTGTAATCGTGCGCGCATCCTTCAAGCGGTCGCGGTACGCGCTACACGGAAATCGCCGCAAAGGCCGATTCCAGATAGCGGATGCGCTCATTGAAAACAGGCTGAGCTTTCATGTTGTAAATTTTACATCATCGACCGGCGTTGTCAATGGAACAACACCGTACTTCGGGGGGGTATTCGACCCAATTACTTTCGTGCTATTGTAGATTCCAGATTTCGTATAGGAAGAACACACCATGTCCGCTACGCTCGCCCCTCCCGTCGTGAAACTCGTCGGCGCCAACGGGCAGATTTCCCTGGGCAAGCGGTACGCGGGCCGTCAAGTGTTGCTGGAAGAACGCGAGCCAGGCGTCTGGCTGATCCGCACCGCCACGGTAATCCCCGATAGCGAACGCTGGCTACACGCGCCGCAGACGGCTGCCGACTTGGCTGAAGCACTGGATTGGGCGCGTTCCCACCCAGCCAGCGACGCGTAAGCCGACGAGTTGTTGCAGCGTAAAGGCAGGGGCGATTCTCAAAAAGGAATCATTCTCCGCACGAGACGCAATCGCATCCCTCGATGACGGCGACGGCGTCCGTGGGCGCCTCGTGCCAGAACACGCCACCGGCCTCCGCGATGCGCGTCAGAATCTGATCCTTGGTCAACGCGCGGATGATGTCGCAGCGCTCGGTTCCCGCGAACTCGCCGCCGCCGTGGACGGCGAGCGCTTTGTGATAGCAGTCGCCACCGCACGACCAGCGCGCGAAACAGCCCGCGCACCAGGCGCGCCGGTCTACGGACTGGCTGCGCAGGAAGGCGATTTTTTCCTGGTCGAAACGCCAGCCGCCCTCGCCGTCGTGCGCGCCGTAGAGAAAGATTGGAGCGCGCGGGCTGGATTCGTCGAATACTTCGTAGCACGACGAGACCGAACCGCTTGGGGTAATCGCGAACAGGTCTTGCGTCGCCGCGCAGAAGTGCCTGGTCAGCGTGCCCGCGCGCGCCGCCGAAAATGTAAGTTCTTGCCCATGCCCGCGCGCCCGCGCCTGCGCCTCGCGGAAAGCGGAGACGAAAGCTTCCGTCTCCGCCGACGGCGCGACGGCTCCGCGCCCGATCTGGTACGCCGGCTCCGCCTGGATCTGCCCCGGATGGAAGTTCGCGCAGAGGAATTCGACGGAATCGGCGAGCCGGGGGATCGCGGCGGCAGTGACGGTCATGCGGATGCCGTAGGAAAAATTTTCCGCGTCGAAGCGCCGCAGGGTGTGCAGTACGCTCGCGCTGGAGCCTTTGCCGCCAGGGGTGACGCGGTTGGCGTCGTGGACTTCGGGTAGGCCGTCGCAGGAGACACTCGCGCCGTCGAGGTTTGCGACGACCCAATCCAACTGCATTTTGGAAAAGACGGCGTTCGTGGCGATGTAGGCGGTGAGATTCAGCCCGTGCGCTTCGGCCTGACGGCGAGCGTAGGCGAGCGTTTCCGTGAGCGTCGGCCAGTTGCGCGCCGGTTCGCCGCCGCCGTGGAAATTGACTTCAAAATGATCCTCACCGCGCCGGACGGCGTTGCCGACGACGAAATCGACGCCGCGCCGCGCGAGTTCGGGGGGCATGTGGCGCGCCTCACCCTCCCCGGCGGCGGCGTAGCAGTACGTGCAGCGCAGATTGCACGCGGTGGTGAGAAAGAGCGTGACCGAGGTCGGTTCGGGTTCGTCGGCGAAGGTTTCGTGCGGCGGCGTTTCCGGTCCGGCGTCGACGATCTCCAGGCGGCGCAGGAATTCGAGTGCCTCGTCGCCGGAGTCGGCACCCTCCTTGACTCCCTCCGTCCGCCCTTCCCTGAGGTCGGCGAGGAGATTCACGACCCCGGCGTTGCCGACGAACGCGGCGCGGCGCAGCGGCGCATAGACGAGAAAGCGGTTCGCCTCCAGCGGAATCACGAAGATTTCAGCCGACAAGACGGGCGGTTTTCCGGCTTCGGGTGCGTCCATGGTTTTACCTTGAAACCTGTTCATGATTTCCGGTTATTCCTGGCGCGAAGCGGCGTGGCAACCCAAACGATGGTTCAGTCATCTGAAACGCAGAGGTAGGGGCGAGGCATGCCTCGCCCCTACAGGCCGTCTGGATTGCCACGGACCTGAAAGCCCTGAGAATGACGAAGAGAGCCTGGAATGGAGGACATTCGTTTTCAACGGCAACGAACGGCCATGCAAACGCAGACCGAACGGCTTCCTCCGCCCCCGCCCCTGCCCCCGCTCCACCCTCTGCCCGGTGCGGGTGAAGTTGCGACGCTTCCCGGAACGCAGTTGCACGTGCAGGTCGCATCCGCCGGAATCGGCGATCCGCAGGGCAGCGTATAGTTCAGGATTTGCCCGCTTGTGTTATCCGTGACCGTATAGGTCGATCCCTTCACCCTGTCGGGTGAAGCGGCCAGATCGATCAGGCACGCGAGGCGTTCTCCGTCGGGCAGGCGCCACAGGCGAATGGAACCGTATCCGTCTCCCGACGCCAGCAGTTTGCCGTCGGGAGAGACGGCGACGGAACTCACTCCGCCGCCGTGCCCTTCCAGCGTCCTTGCCAGACCGCCGTCCGGCAGACTCCAGAGTTTGACGGTGTTGTCCTTGTTCGCCTCAGGGACGTAGGTGCCGTCCTTGCTTCCCGAGACGAGCCATTTTCCATCCGAGCTTATGTCGACGCAATATACGCCGTCACGGTGCCCTTCCAGCGTTTTCAGCAGATTGCCGTCCGGCAGGCCCCACAATCCGATGGTCTTGTCCCTGCTCCCGGAGGCCAGCAGTTTCCCGTCCGGACTGATGGCGACGGAAGTCACGAAGCCATTATGCCCTTTCAGTCTCTTCAAAAACTCGCCGTCCGGGAAAGTCCATAGGGTGACGCTTCCGCCTACACCCCCCGACGCCAGCAGTTTCCCGTTGGGAGCGACGGCGACGGAAAGTACCCCGCCATTCTGCCATTGCAGCGTCTTTAGCAGATTGCCGTCCGGCAAGTTCCACATCAAGAGGGTGTTGTCCAACCCCCCCGACACCAGCAGCTTTCCATCCGGCGCGATGGCGACGGAATTTCCGCCGTATCCTCCCGCCCTTCCGCGCTGCGTCGCCCGGTCACGGGCGGGCGCGGCGGCGGCAGAATCCACGCCGTGCTCTTCGAGTGTTTTCAGCGGCTTGCCGTCGGGCAGGCTCCATAGTCTGACGGTTTTGTCCCGGCTTCCCGATGCCAGCAACTTCCCATCCGGCGCGACGGCGACGGAGGACACGCTCAAAGCATGTCCTTTCAGCGTTTTCATCAGAGCGCCGTCCGGCAAGCTCCATAATTTGATCGTTTGATCGTCGCCTCCCGAAACCAGCAGCTTTCCGTCAGGGCTGATCGCCAAACCGGAAACAGCCCCCTTGTGCGCGCGGGAATCCCGACACGGGTCGGACGACCCAGGATTCCACACAGACCCCAAGTCCGCGCACGAAGTCGTCGCCAGCGCGGCCCCTGCCATGACCGCCGCGCCGAGAAAGCCGCGCCGGTCGGTGCGCGTGTCCCACGGCAGTTGCGTCACCGGGACGATCCGCGGAGGCTCCCGTGTGCCGTCTTCATTGATGTGGACCAACTCGAATCGCGGTATCTTCATGATGGAACACTCCTCAAGCTCGAAGCGGTCAAGGTCTCCATTATCGACCCGCCTCGAAAAATACGCACGACCTTATACGCCACGGGAAGCAAAAGCGCATAAATGAGGGCGGCCGCATTCAACGGCAGCGGACAGCCATGCAGGTGCAGACCCTGTTGCACGAACAAGTGCTTCTGCGTATCGGCCTGGGCGAAGTATTCGAGCTTCCCGAAACGCAGTTGCACGTACAGACCGCGCCCGGAGGAATCGACGCGCCGCAGGGCTGGGTACTACTATTGGTTCTGCTGGACTTTGCGGGAGAGGGAGACGAGGGAACTTTGAAGCTCCCCGGAACGCAGTTGCACGTACAGGTCGCGCCCGGAGGAATCGGCGAACCGCACGGCAAGGTATAGGTGACGGCGAGTCCGGTCACCTTGTCCATGATCGTATAGGTCGAACCCTTCGCCTTGCCGTACGAAGCGGCAAGATCGATCAGGCACGCGAGGCGTTCCCCGTCGGGCAGGCGCCACAGGCGAATGGAACTGCCTCTGTCGCCCGAAGCCAGGAGTTTCCCGTCGGGAGCAATGGCGACGGAATTTATCCATCCATCGTGCCCTTCGAGCGTCTTTAGAAGCTTGCCGTCGGGCAGGCTCCACACGCGGACGGTCCTGTCATCGCTCACCGAGACCAGCACTTTTCCGTCCAGAGTGATGGCGACGGAATTCACCCTGCTTTGGTGCCCTGCAAGCGTTTTTACCAGCTTGCCGTCCGGCAAACTCCACAGTTTGATCCACCTGTCCTCACCCACCGCAGCCAGGAGCTTCCCGTCCGGGGAGAGGGCGATGGAATTTATCCTGGTTTTCTGCCCTTCCAGCGCCTTCACGAGCTTGCCGTCCGGCAAGCGCCAGAGGCAGATAAGGGCCCCGGTATCTCCCGAGACCAAGGACTTCCCGTCTGGAGCGAAGGCGAGTGAATATATAAGTCCTTTGTACCCTTCCAGCGTCTTTACCGGCTTGCCGTCGGGCAGACTCCACAGGCGGAGGGTCTTGTCGTCGCTCCCTGAGGCCAAGAGCTTCCCGTTCGGCGCGATTGCGACACAATTTACCACCCCGTCATTTTTCCCTTCAAGCGTCTTTAGCAGCTTGCCATCGGGCAGGCTCCACAGGCGGATGGTTTTGTCCCGACTCCCCGAGACCAGCGTTTTCCCATCCGGCGCGATGGCGACGGAAGTTATCCACTCTTTGTGCCCTTCCAGCGTTTTCATCAACGCGCCGTCCGGCAGACTCCACAGCTTGATCGTCTTGTCCTCACTCACCGAAACGAGCAGTTTTCCGTCGGGGCTGATCGCCAAACCGGAAACAGTGCCTTTATGCGTGCGAGAAGCGCTGCACAGGTCGGGCGCGATTTTTGACTGCGGCGCGCCCCGGTTCGCGCATGAAGTCGCCGCCAGCGCGGTCCCGGCCATGAGCGCCGCGCCGAGAAAGCCGCGCCGGTCGGTGCGGGTATCCCACGGAAGCCGCGTCACCGGAACGATCCGCGGCGCCTCCCGCGTACCGTCTTCATAGATTCTGGTCAACTCGAATCGCGGTATCTTCATGATGGAACACTCCTCAAGCTCGAAGCGGTCAAGGTCTCCATTATCGACCCGGCTTGAAAAATACGCCAGAATTATCGGAGGCAGAGGACTGAGCATAGGTTGGGGTGAGCAGAGCGAACCCCAACGTTCCGCATGCGCATATCAGGGATCAGATGAAAACCGATCGTGAAGAACCGGTATAGGGGGAGCAAAGCGAGAGCCACGGCGATTGCCAGATGCGTTGGGTTCTCGTAGGGGCACGGCGTGCCTATCAGGTATCAGGAATCAGGAGACAGGGATCAGATCGGTCAGCGGCGGCTTCGCCGCCGCAGGGTCGAAAATCCACCCGCTAAGCATTGGTTGGGGTGAGCGGAGCGATGCCCAACATACGGCAAAAAACCGTGTGAAAACCTGGCGAACAAAGCGACGCGCCTGACGAATCCCCTTGGCCTTTGTAGGGGCAGACCTACGTGTCTGCCCGGATGCTGGGCGAACACACAGGTTCGCCCCTACAAGGGGAATTCCCCTGTCCTCTCCATCATTCATACGTATGCGTAACGTTGGGCATCGCTTCGCTCACCCCAACCTATGCCGCCGATGGGCACGGCACGCCGTGCCCCTACGGTGGGATGATATCTGGAGGCGGCTCATTCCAAGCTCCCTGGGATAATCCAGCGTCTTCCCGTTGGGGTTCGCCTCGCTCGACCCAAGCTATGGGACTATGGTTCCAAATAAGGCTTCAAAACACGCTCGACTAAAAACCGGGAACCCGCCCCTATGGAAAGGTGGTCGTCGTCGCTATAGAGGGGCAAGCCTTCCTCGTCCGTCAGCAAGCAGTCATCCTTGGGACAGAATGCGTCGATCACCGGAATGATTCTCGCGCCCTTTACCTTATTTAGCGCCTCCAGGTAGGTTTCCTGATGTTTCAGGACATCCGATCTGCGCGGCGTATATCGGGATCGCAGGGATTGTAATTTTCTCAAAGGGCGCAGAGGCTGCGTCGGCACGAGATTTCTGATATCTGTATACAAAACGGGATTTTCGGCGACGATGAAAACCGCTTTCCCGTCGCCACTCAAGCGATCCGAAAGGTATTGCAGTCTTTTGCGGAAACCATCGCCACCAAGAGGAGAGTTCCTTTCCTCCGCAGAAATGTCGATATCGCGACCGCTTACACGTATTACGCCTCTCTCAATGATAAATACTTTCAAAATCCTCTGATACTCTTGAGCAGGAATCAAATCCAGAAGGCGGCGATGATAATTCGTCTGCTGTTCCAGAGTATCCATTCTACTTCCCGATTGCAGGTAGAGTGTATTGACGCCTAAGTGCGCGTTGAACTCGGAAATGGCGTCGAACGACATGTAGGAATGACTGTCGCCGAGAAAAAGTACGGTTTTCGCACCACGCACATTGCGATACAGACAGTATCCGTTGACACTTGGCACATCAAACTTTTTCCCGCACTCCTTGACGCGTTCATAAAAACCGATGGGGGCACCAACATTTTTCATTTCCTGGGCAATCCGCCAGTTCTGCTTTACCGCCTCACGGTTTTCCAGGCCTTCGTAGCGATCGATCGGGGGGGGGGGGGGCGGCCGCCCCCCCCCCCCCCCGCGCCCCGCCCCCGGCGAGGGGGGGGGGGGGGGGGGCGCGCGCCCCG
>JAISAZ010000098.1 GCA_031266435.1 Accumulibacter sp. | reverse complement strand
CGCAGGACAATATCGCCGAGGGAAACCCCAAATTGCCGAAAACTTTGAGTCGCATTCCCTCCGAATCATGGTCGCGCGTCAGATTTCACCGAAATTATCGGGTTGTTCGAGGTGCCCATCATTCATACGTATGCGGAATCGTTGTGGCTCTCCCTTCGCGCAGCCCAACCTATACCGCCTGATGGGCACGGCTCGCCTTGTCAGGCATCAGGAATCAGAGGACAGGAATCAGATCAGTTAGCGGCGGCTTCGCCGCCGGGAAAAGCAACAAAACACCGACCGGTTTTTATCGGATTCCTGAAATGGTCGGGAAACCGAACACGGGCCTATCGGACAATGGCGGTATCCGGTCGTTGCGGTCGGCCTGCGGTGGTAGGCAGACACCCGATGAACCCGATGACGTACCGGTTCGGCCTGCGGTGGCGCGCAGACACCCGATATGCCCGAAGACCGCGTGTTTCACGCTGGCGCGGTCCCGTAACGCAGGCCCTCCGGGAAAGGCCGAGGACACCCTGACCATGGCGGATTGATTTTATATGGAGGAATGAAATGGAAAATTTTGGAATCAGGACAGAGGACAGAGGACAGAGCGGCCTTCGGCCTTTGTGTAGGGTTCAGTAATCAGAGGGAGGAAGTCACGCGACATCTGGCGACTGAACACAGATCACGGAGCGAGCGCTAGCGAGCGTTCTGTCGTCTGTCCTCAGTCTTCAGTCTTCTGATCATCACTCCTTCGCGCGCGGACGGCGCCCGATGACGCGATAGACGAGCGTATTGCCCTTACCTTTGAGGAAGTGCGTCTGCGGCCCCTCGAATTCGAAGCGGTCGCTCAGGTGCTCGTAAGTCGTTTCGTCGACCTGGATCATGTCGGGTTCGCTTTCGCTCGTCAGGCGGCTCGCGATATTGACCGTATCGCCCCAGAGGTCGTAGATGAATTTTTTCTTGCCGACGACGCCCGCGACGACAGGGCCGGTGCCGATGCCGATGCGCACCTTGAGGTGCATGTCGTTGACTTTGTCGTTGTTTTCGAGGAGCGCGCGCATCGCGATCGCGAGGTCGACGAGCGCGGCGGTATGGTCTTCGCGCAGGCTGTTCAAGCCTCCGGCGACCATGTACGCGTCGCCGATCGTCTTGATCTTTTCCATCCCGTAGCGCTCGGCGAGGTCGTCGAACGACGAGAATATCCGGTTGAGCATCGAGAAGACTTCCTGCGGCGTGAGGTTTCCGGCCAGACGCGTGAAGTTTACGATGTCGACGAACATGACCGAAACGTCGGTGAACCCATCGGCGATCGTCTGGCTGCCGCCTTTGAGCCGCGCGGCGATCGGTCGCGGCAGGGTGTTCAGGAGCAGGTGCTCGGAGCGGTCGCGTTCGAGTTGTATCCGTCGGCGCGCTTCTTGGAGGCGCTCCTTGGTTTTGAGTTCTTCGACCACCGAGTGGCGCAGCAAAGAAAAGATGATCGCCGAGATCGCGATGAAATTGAGGACGAAGAAAAAAATCGACGTTTTCAGCGACGCCCGGTCGAACGCGATGAACGGCGTGTCGGCGAGGTAGTAGTCGCTGACGCCGGAGAGCGCGGTCAGGATGATGTAGGCGAAAAACCAGGCGAGCGCTTCGCGCGTCCCGACGACGAGGAGCGCGCCGATCGGCGCGAGAAATCCCATGAGGCTGATGCCGCTCGCCGAGGCGAAGTCGCCGATGCCCCACTGTACGATGAAGGGGAAAAACAGAAAGAAGCTCAACTGTATCCTGCAGAAAATGTCGAAATTCCGCGTCTTCATGTAGATCAGCAGATTGGCCGTCAGAAGCACCTGGAAGAGCAGGGGGAGCGTCACCGAGAAGTGCGGCTCGAATTGCCAGTAAATGATCAGCCAGACGACCGAGACGAAGCAAAAAAGCCCCGTGGCGAAGACCATCAGCGATTTGTTCAGGCGGAGTTCCTCGGAATCTTCCGGTGCGATGCCTGCGTTGCGCAAGTGTTCAATAAAGCCGAGTTTGTCTGCCATGAATGGAAATTACGGATTCGTCAAATTCCTGGATTTCACGCATTTCACCCTAAACGAAAACCGGGGTCAAGCGTTCAGCCAAGGCGCCGCCACTTATCTACCGGACATTCATGGCGCGGGGCGCGCCTTGAGTTCAAGGACCCGGCTTTTCGCTTGGTCGAGGTCGAAAGCGAACGCGCGCGGGTTTTCGAGAGCGGCTTTGACCGCCGCTTCGTAGTAGCGGACGGCCAGACGCGGCTGCTGCAAATGGTCGAGGCTGACGGCGAGGTTGAACGCGTGGTCGGCGTTGCCGGGGTCGATCGCGTAGGCGTCGAAATAAGCCTGTCGTGCCTCGCTCCAGCGGTTTTGTTCCGCGTAGAGGTTCCCCAGCGAAAATAGGAGCGCCGGCGAGCCGGGGCGAGCGGCGAGCGCGTTTTTGAGCGTTCTTTCGGAGGCGGTCGCGTCGGATTTGTCGGACTTGTCGGATTTGTCGGACTCTCCGCGTTCGTCGACGAGTCCCGCGAGCGCGGTCGGGTTCCCCGGGTCGATTTCGAGCGCCCGACGGTAATACGCGGCGGCACGCTCGCGCTGCCCGGATTTTCCGGCGATCGCGGCGAGTCCGAGAACGGCGTCGATATTTCCCCGGTCGGATCTCAAGACCGCGTCGTAATACGGCAGGGCTTCGTCGAAGCGACCCGCGCGCAAAAGATCGTAGGCTTTTGAGAGCCTCGGATCGACGCCGGACCTTCCCCGGCTCAGGTGGATCGGTCTCTCGGCGGAGCGCGCCCTTGCCGTCGTTCCCCGTCTGCGCGGCGGCACGGGAACGCCTTCGGGTTCGACCGCGCTTCCCGAAGGGGAAAGCGATCTCGATGCCGTTGCGGGAACAATGTGCGAAGAGGGCGAAGAGGAGGGGGGCAGGGGAAGGTTTTCAGGATTCGTCGGCGCGGGCGAAAAAGGCGTCGACCTAGGCGCGTCCGGGACGAGCGGATGCGTCTGCGAATTGCCGGTGATCAGCTTGTATTGGCGCCAAAAATGAAAGGAAGCGACGGACGCCATCGCGAGCAGAACCACGAGCGTGATCCAGAAAGCGAGGCTCGGTCCGCGCGTTTGTTTCGCGGCGAAGACCTTGCGCACCAGCGCGCGGTCGGACGCCGCGTCGTCGCGCGCGGCGGATTTTGCCTGCGTCGCGCCCGCCGCGAAGGAAAGGTCGTCGGATACGTTGGAAAACTCGTTGTCGGAAAGCGAAACGGGGCGCGTGAGCGAATTGACGCCGGTTGCCGACGTAGAACGCGCTTCGGATTCGGGCGTCGCGCCCTTGAGCGGCGTCGCGTCGGAGGGCGTCTGCTGTTGGGACTCCTCGGCGCGTTTGAGCGCTTCCATGAGCAGGCTCATCGGGCGCCTTCTCCTTTCAGGCGATCGGAGTCTTCGGGGCTTTCCGGCGGGCTTTGCGCGTCGCGGAATGAATCGTCGACGGCGCGCGCGTCTTTGACGACGCGTGGTTGGAGGAAGACCACGAGTTCGATTTTGGCCGCGATTTCGTCGCGTTGCCGGAAAAGCTCGCCGAAAACCGGGACGTTTGAGGCGGCGGGCGGCGCGTCGTCGGAGCTTTCGATGCGATCCTCGATGAGGCCGCCCAAGACGGCGATCCTCCCGTCGTCGACGCGGAGGACGGATTCCATTTCGCGTGTGCGAACGACCGGGAGCTTGCTGACGATCGGCGGAATGCCGCAGCCGGCGACGCCGACGCCGCAGGGATTCGCCAGCGCCGGGTTCGGGTCCGGGATCTGCGAGACGACGACCGAAACGCTCGGTCGGACGCTCAGTACGACGGAGTCGTCTTCGCCGATCTGCGGCGTGACGCGCATGACAAAGCCGACGGGAAGCGACTCGGACTGCATCGTGTCGGTGTTCAGGGTGAAATAGACCTTGTCGTCAATGATCTTCACGACGGCGGACTGTTTGTTCATGACCGCGAGCTTCGGCCTCGACAGGACTTTCACCTTGCCGAAGCCTTCGAGCAGCTTGAGCGCCGACGCGATGCCGCCGCTCGAATCGCGCGGCTTAAAAACGCCGCCGGACGGCGGCGTGTGCCCGGAGTCGCGTTGTTCGCGTTGTGCGAGCGTGAATCCGGCGCTGTCGAGAGGCAGACGGCTCCAGTCGATCCCGTGCGGATGGTCGCTCGAAAGCCGGACTTCGGCGACGAGCGCCTCGATCAGCACCTGACGCTTCGCGCTTTGCATGACCCGGCTCAGGAAGTCACGGATTTTTTCGTGCCCACGCGCGGTCGCGCGAACGGCGAGGACGCCGGATTCGGGGTGCGCGACGACCGAGGCCGCCGCGCGGGAACGCGCCGTGGAAGCGAGGGGCGTGTCGGTATCCAGCACGAGGTCGGCGACGTTCCGCGTCATCGTTTCCCAGAAAAGTTTCCGCGCGCCGTTTTCGCTGCGCGTAGCCTCATCCTTCCTCCCTTTTCTTCCGCGCCTGAGCGGTGCGCGCGCGACGCCGAGGCTCATGTCGATGTAATCGATCTCGTAAGTACGCAAAAAAGGCGTATCCGTCACGATGATGAGGTCGTCGCCGACGATTTCGAGGCGCGCGCCGACCTGGTGGCCGATGCGCGCGAGGATCTGCTGGAGCGTCTGGTCGATCGCGTTGATCGTCACCTCGCCCGAAAGGTCGGAAGGGATGTCGACGTTCAGTTTCGCATTGCGCGCGATCGCAAAGAGGAGGTCGTGTAGTTTGACTTGGCTGACGGCGAGGTCGTAGGTCCCGGTTTTTTTGGAAGCGCGGGGTTTCGGGAGCGTGAGCGTCCGTTGGACGGGGCGTGGGATCGCGCCCGTGGCGCGGGGGGTAGCGATGTTGTTTTCGGACTCGATGGACGAATTCGGGACTTCCTTGAGCACGGGAGGCGCGCACGCGACGAGAAAAGCGGAAAGCGCCAGAAAGGCGCAGACTTTTTTCAACGGGTATGGCGTTGTCAAATAAACCAACTCGCGTCCAGGGAAAATGAAAGCTTCCGGGGTAAAGAATCAAAAATCATATCACAGGAGGCGTTCTCCCGACACCCTGAGTCTGGTCCACCATGAGAAGAGTCTGAAGGAAGTGACTGATTCCGACGTGAGGAGAGTCTGAAAGAAGAGCTGCAAGGCGAGGTCATCGCAGCTTGGTGACGCCGCGAATATACGACTGGCCGAGCGGATGCACGCGGCTCAGTTTATCGAGGTCCGCCCGCGCGGACTCGAACGAGGGGTAGTCGCCGTAAATGACCCCGTAACGTTCGCGGCCGCTCAAGCTGGAGCGATAGACGCGAAGCTGCCTCGAATCCAGATATTTGATTTGATCGAGAAAGGCTTCGACGCCGCCGGGGTTGCTCGCGGACGTGCTGAAAAGCTGGAGGAAGAAATGCGAATCCGGCACGGATTCGAGCCATAGCGCGGTCGCGGCGACGCGCTCGTCGAGCGTCGGAGGATTCGGCGCCTCGTGTGTCGTCGGCGCCGTCGGCGCGGCGGACGTTGGTGGCGCGCTTTCCTGCCGCGTCGGCAGGGGGCTGGCAGCCGCCTCGTTCGGAAACGAAGGGAGGGACCGGGGCGCGGGACGCGCGGGAGCGCGCGTATTTTCGGCGATCGTCGAAAAAATCGGCGACGCCTTTTCGCGCGTCCTGAAGTAACCGAGCGAGACGATCAGGACGATGAGCGCGGCGGCGAGCGAACCCGCGAGCCATTTTTCGGAGAGCGAAGGATGGTTCATCGGGTTGAACTGCGCGTCGTCGATCGCGGCCTTGATCTGCCGCGTATCTATCATGTGCCTGTTCTCGGAGAAAGCCGAGAGCAGCGCCTTGTCGGCAAGGATGTTGATCCGTCGCGTCAAACCCTCGGAAACGCGGGCAATGAGCCGAATCGCGGCGGGCGTGAAGAGGTCGGGACCGTGATAGCCGGCGCGGCGGATGCGGAACATCAGGTAGTCGCCGATGTCGTCGCGATGGAGCGGGATCAGCGCGAAATTGTGCGTGATGCGCTCCTTGAGCGGCCGCATGGCGGGTTCGAGGAGGCGCTCGTCGAGTTCGGGCTGGCCGAACAGAACGATGTGCAGGAGCTTGTGCCGCTTCGATTCGAGGTTCGAGAGCAGGCGGATCTCCTCAAGCGTTTCCCGCGGCATCGCGTGCGCCTCGTCGACCATGATGACGACCAGGCGGCCTTCGGCGTAATAGTCGATCAGGCGTTTCTGGATCGTCATCAAAAGGCGGCGGGTGCGCTTTTCCGGAATCGCCACATCGAATTCTTCGGCGATCGTGTCGAGAATTTCCTCGCGCGAGAGCGAAGGATTGGCGAAATAGATCGTTTTGACCGATTCCGGCAAGGTCTCCAGAAGCATCCGGCAGAGCATCGTTTTGCCGCTGCCGACTTCTCCGCTGACCATGACGATTCCTTCGTCGTGCGTCGTCGCGTAGATCAGCGCCTCAAGCGTTGCTTTTCGCTTGGCGCCGGGAAAAAAGAATTCGGTGTGCGGGGTGATGCGAAAAGGCGCTTCGCGCAGGCCGAAATGTTCAAGATACATCGTGGCTTCCATCGCACGTCAGATGCGGGCATTATACCCAGAAACCGTCGCTCCCCACGTCCGCAAGAAGCGCTTCAGCGATCGGTACGATGGGGAGGAAGGATTCCATTCCAAAATCCTTCGTGCTTTGATGTCGCGCCGGGTATTGCTGGGGTTCGTCGCGCTCACCGACCCTCGGAATGTCGCACCTTCGCACACGTTTCCACACGCCGTCCCGAATTTCCACTCATCCGGGGAACTGAAATCCAAGCCGTAAGTCCAGGGAGCGCCCAAGTCCCCATTGACATCCGAGACGCCCACGGCTGAACCGGCGGACAAGTTCGCTTCCAGAGAAGTGGCATCGACCAACCGGGGCGGATTCATGCACCGGCAAGCGCCCCGGCGGCGCATAGCCGTTTGACGTCCCGGTGCGGAGATTCTCCGAACTGTCGCTTGTATTCCCGATTGAATTGAGGGGAATTGTCGTATCCCACGGCGAAGGCGGCCGTTTCGGCGCTTTTGCCCTCCGTCAGCATGAGCCGCTGGGCTTCGTAGAGCCGCAGCCGCTTCTGGAACTGGAGAGGGCTCAAACTCGTCACTTGGCGGAAATGCCGGTTGAAGGTGGATTCCGCCATGTTCGCCCGTTCGGCCAGCGCCGCGACGCGCATCGGCTCCCGATAGTTTTCCCTCAGCCAAGTGACGGCCTGGGCGATCTGGCTGCCCGGACTGCTGGCGGCGCAGAAAAGACGCAGGCTTTCCCCTTGGGGAGCGCAGAGCAAGTGAACGTGTATTTCCCGGAGGAT
>JAISAZ010000074.1 GCA_031266435.1 Accumulibacter sp. | reverse complement strand
TAGAGGACGCCGTTTTCGTCGGTGATCCCGGTGAGGAGCGCGGGTTCGACCTTGCTCCCCACGGTCTTGCTCGTGTAGCTGTATTGCCGCGTCGTTCCGTCGGGGTAGGCGGCGCTCGTCAAATTGCTGTCGGTGTCATAGGTGTAGGCGACGAGTGTGTTCGTTCCGTCGGTGATGCTGGTGACGAGACCGTTGGCGTTGTAAGCAAGCGTGAGCGTCCTGCCGGTGTGGTCGGCGACGGTGGCGAGTTTCCCCGCAGTGTCGTAGGTGTAAGTCAACGTGCGTCCATCGGGGTACGCACTCGAAGTCCGTTGGCCGTCCGCGTTATAGGTTTCAACGATTCCAGACTCCGTTTGGTAGGTCCAAGTCGTCCCGGACTTGACGAGCGTTGCGTTGACGTCGGCGTCGCCGACCCATTCGGTCGTGCTACCGGTCTTGGGGACGAAGTGGAGGATCGCACCGTCGTCGCGGATCATGAGGACTTTGTTCGGCTCGATGTCGGCGTTGAGCTTGGCTTCGAGGTCAAGCCGCCAGCGGTTGCCGGCGAGGCGCGGACTGGAACTCTTGATGTGGTAGGGGTCTTGACTGTCGTAATAACGGACAATTTCGAGCAGGGAATTTCCTGCGGCACTGTAGTCGCTTTCTGCCTGGACTTTGCACCCACGCCCCGGAAGGATCGGGTTGCCGGTTTGCACCGGGTTTTGGGCGGACGACTCAGGGCAGGGGTTGTTTCTCTTGGGAGGCTTTTTCTTAGGAAGCTTCTTGCCCGTTCCACCGGAAGGCTTTTTATTCTGATCGGTCAAGGCGCAAAGGTTCGTTGAATTCACTTGGCCGTCTTTCTGGACACCTTGCGGTTGTTTGCCAATGGGGGCATAAACCGGTTGCGTGAAGACACCCGTGTAAGGCGTCTGGCTGACCGGGTAAGTTGCCGTCGCCAAGCCGACGCCGTTGATTGCGCCGTTGTAGGCAGTCGCAACGCCAAGGTAGTTGAGCTTGCACGAACCTTCAAAAACGCGTTGGTTGTACAAGTAAGCGTTCTTGATGCTCGAATAGACTTGCGCGGGCGTATATGTGCCGATTGGATAACGATCATCGAATCCAATCCCCGGATCGTAGACGACCTGACCACTAGCATTGCAGCGTACCGGCGAGACGACATAATTGTATTGGCCACTGGCGTTCGGGCCTGAATCCGCGACAATTTCGTAACCGATAAAGAAGTTCGTCTTGGTGCAAGTAGTTGCCCACGCCGCACTGGAGATGAATAAAAGACTTACGCTTGCGGCGATCTTGAGGTACTTGGAGGGAGGAGTGTCCCCAAGGCAGGAACGCGAGGAGGGAAAAGATTTCTTTGTGCGAGGGCGAATCATGGTTTGTCTCCAAAACAAACAAATCACGCCGCTCAGGCGGGCTCGTCGAGCGACGATCGAATTTCAAAAGATGATTTTTGGAAAGTTTATGCCCCTCAAAAATAAAATCAATAGGGATTTTGAAAAATTTTGAGAAAAATTCAAAAAACAAGGCAGGGCGAACAGGAATCAGGAGACAGGAGACAGAATGGCCTTCGGTCTCATCAGATATCAGGAATCAGATGACAAGGATCAGATTTCTTGTTTGTGCTGTCGTGTCAACCGTTTCCGGCGTGTCGCGTTATTCCCTGTAAGCGCCAAGGCGCTGCAACCACCGAAATCGAGGAGATTCGATAAAAATGAAGAATTTGAAAGAAAAACCTTTTTTGAAATTTTTGAATCTTTTGAAACGCGCCGGCGTCAGTATCAGCAACGAACGCGAACTCTGCGAACGTCTGGCTGAAGTCAGTAGCTGGCATTATGCGTTTGCGACGCTCGCTTCAAACGGTCATCTGCTGGGTATTCGCTTCCGCGCCTCCGACACGCGCGTGAAAGACGAAGACATCCAGCGTGCCTTCATCAGTTTTCAGTTTCCCGAAAATTTCGGGACGCGCTTTACGGCAAACCTTCATTCCGTTTGCTGAAGGTTTCAAGCAAAAACTCTTCCGGCTGGAAACCTCCTCTTTCTCGGAGGTAGTACGGAGGGGGGAACCCCCTTCCGTACCGTTTCGCCCAGCCACGGGCGTGGAATGAAGCACCTTCAGCGCATGATCGGCTTGTAGCGGAGTCTCCTCGGTTTCGCACCTTCCTCGCCGAGGCGTTTCTTTTTATCTTCCTCGTATTCGTGGTAGTTTCCGACGAAAAAGCACCACTGCGAATCGCCTTCCGCCGCCAGAATATGCGTACAGATGCGGTCGAGGAACCAGCGGTCGTGGCTGATGATCAGCGCGCTGCCGGCGAATTCGAGGAGGGCGTCTTCGAGCGCGCGCAAGGTTTCCACATCGAGGTCGTTCGACGGCTCGTCGAGTAGCAGCACATTGCCGCCGGTCATCAAGGTCTTGGCGAGGTGCAATCGACCGCGTTCGCCCCCTGAGAGCTTTCCGACGGCTTTTTGCTGGTCGCCGCCCTTGAAGTTGAAGCGCCCGATATAGGCGCGGCTCGGCATCTCGAATTTTCCGACCTGAATGAGGTCCCGGCCTTCGGCGAGTTCGTCGAAGACCGTTTTGTCGGGGGAAAGATTTTCTCGGCTCTGGTCGACGTAGGCGATCCGAACCGTCGGGCCGACGGCGATTTCGCCGGCGTCCGGCGCTTCCTGACCCATGATCATCCGAAAAAGAGTCGATTTTCCCGCGCCGTTCGGACCGATGATTCCGACGATCGCTCCGGGGGGCACGCTGAACGAAAGTTTGTCGACCAAGAGGCGGTCGCCGAAAGACTTCGATACGCCGTCAAATTCGATGACCTTGCCGCCCAAGCGCTCGGCGACCGGAATGAAGATTTCCTGCGTCTCGTTCCGCTTCTGGTATTCGTAACTCGCCATCTCTTCAAAGCGTGAAAGGCGCGCCTTGCTTTTGGCCTGACGCGCTTTCGGGTTCGAACGTACCCATTCGAGTTCCTGCTTCATCGCCTTCATGTGCGCGTCGATCTGGCGGTTCTCGGTTTCCAGGCGCGCCTCTTTCTGATCGAGCCACGACGAGTAATTACCCTTCCACGGGATGCCGTGCCCCCGGTCGAGTTCGAGAATCCACTCGGCGGCGTTGTCGAGGAAATAACGGTCGTGCGTGACGGCGACGACGGTTCCGGGAAAGCGGCAGAGGAATTCTTCGAGCCATTCGACCGATTCGGCGTCGAGGTGGTTCGTCGGCTCGTCGAGCAGGAGCATGTCGGGTTTGGAAAGCAGGAGTTTACACAGCGCGACGCGGCGCTTTTCGCCGCCGGAAAGCTGTTTGACCGTCGCGTCCCACGGCGGCAGACGCAAGGCGTCGGCGGCGATTTCCATCTGGTTTTCGGTATCCGTCCCGGCGGCCGCGAGGATCGCTTCCAGATGCGCCTGTTCCTCGGCGAGCTTGTCGAAGTCGGCGTCGGGTTCGGCGTAGGCTTCGTAAAGCGCTTCCAGACGCGACTGGGCTTCGAACACTTCGCCCAGACCCGATTCGACCTCCTGACGCACGGTTTTTTCGGGGTCGAGCGTGGGTTCCTGCGGCAAATGACCGATTTTGATCCCGGTGAGGTGTTGTACTTCGCCCTCGAAATCCTTTTCGATCTTCGCCATGATCCGCAGGACGGTCGATTTCCCCGCGCCGTTGAGGCCGAGAAGTCCGATCTTCGCGCCTGGAAAAAACGAGAGCGAAATGTCCTTGATGATCTGACGTTTCGGAGGAACGGTTTTGCTGACGCGCAGCATCGACATTACGTATTGGGCCATGGCGGTTTTGAAAAAAGAAGTCGAAAGGCGTGAATGGAGGGGCGAGTTTACACGAAGCCGCCGCAATCCTGAATTTTGAGACGATTTTTCTTGCTGAAAAGAGATGAAAAATCATAGAATAGCCAATGTTATCGTATGTGCCGGACTTGTTCCCCGGCGCGGGTTTCAGGAGGCGTTCACAATGACTTTCAGCCACAAGACTTTAATTTACCTTCTTCCGGTCGCGATTGCGGCGTTCTGCGGCACCGCGCACGCGCAGTTCGTCGGGCAGGGATCGCCGGCGGCGCCCGCGTCGGGTACGCTCAACCCCGGCAGCACCGCCGAAGTGAAGGTGACTCCCGTCGCGGAGATTCTCAAGAATCCCGTAGACGACATTTACGTTCTGGTGCGCGGGCGGCTCACGCGGAAACTTCGCCACGAGCACTATGAATTCACCGACGGAACCGGAACGATCCGTGTGGAAATCGACGACGAGGATTTCGTCCGGCAGCCCGTTACGGAAAATACCGTCGTGGAGCTCTACGGCGAACTCGACGTCGATTACTTGTCCTCACCTGAAATCGAGGTCGAGTGGATGCGCGTCGTTCCAAAATAATTACGACGCCGGGCGCAGCGTCCGGTATAAAGCATTCCTTTCAAGGCCGACGGTCGTCGAATGCTTCCGTCGGCCTTGTTTTGCGCGCCTTCTGTGCGCTTCCGAAGGGTGTGTGCTACATTTTCAGCTTCCCGACCGATGAAACCCGTGCCTTGTTGCCTGAGAGAATAAAGTGGAAAAAAATTTCAAACAGATTTTTTTTATCATTCCCGCCCGACAGAGCGTCGGCCTGACTTCGGTTTCGCTCGGTGTTGTCCGCGCCTTGCAGCGCATCGGCGTCGACGTGGCCTACGTCAAACCGATCGCGCAGGAACTGACCGATAACTCGATTCACTTCGCGCGCGAGCTTTTTCGGATTCCCTCGCCCGAAGCGCTGACGCTCCAAGAGGCAGCCGACTACATCGCCTCGAACCAGATGAGCGAGCTTCTGGAAAAAATCGTCACGCTCTGCCTGAGCGGCGGGCAGGGCGGTGCGCTCGTCGTCGAAGGGCTGCACACCGACCCCTCGTACTCGTTCATCTCGCAACTGAACGTCGAGATCGCGCGGAACCTGAAAGCCGGCGTCGTCGTCGTCGGCAACGCGGCGCTCCCCGACCCGGCGCTCATCTCGCGCCTGTGCATCAGCCAGTACCAGAACGGAAACTGTACCGTCGTCGGGACGATCCTCAACCAAGCGCCGGAAGGCTTCGACTCCGACGCCGCGCAGCGCGCGCTCGGCAGCGTTTCGCTCTGGGGTGTCGTGTGCGAGAACCGCCAACTGAAGTCGCCCCGGACTTCGGACGTGGCGCAGCGCCTCAACGCCAAACTGATCTCGCGCGGTGAGATCGAATCGCGTCGCGTCCACGAGATGGTCATCGCGTCGCGCTCGGTCGAAAGCATCATCCCCTGCCTGCACCCCGGCGTTCTCCTGATCACCTCGGGCGACCGCAGCGACATCATCCTCGCCGCCGCGCTCGCGGAGAGCCGGGGGATCCGGCTCGCGGGGCTTCTCCTGACGCATTCGAGCGGCATCTCGCGCGAAGTCATGGATATGGCGGCGCCGGCGCTCGAAAGCAGCGGTCTGCCGATCCTGGTCGTCGAAGACGACAGCTTCGTGACAGCGCGGCGGATCACGAGCATCCCGGCGGCCGTGCCCTACGACGACAGCGACCGGATGAACGCGATCGTCGACACCGTCGCCGAAAACCTCAATCTCGAATCGATCGCGACGGCGTTCAATTTCCAGGAAACGATGAAACTCTCGCCCCCGGCGTTTCGTTACCAGCTCATTCAGAAAGCGCGTTCGGAAAGGCAGCGCATCGTGCTCCCCGAAGGCGAAGAGCCGAGGACGGTGCGCGCCGCGGTCGTCTGCGAAGAAAAAGGCATCGCAAAGTGCGTCCTTCTGGGCAAGCGGCACATCATCGAGAGCGTCGCGGCGTCGCAAGACATCGAACTGCCCGAAAGCATCGAAATCCTCGACCCCGACAGCATCCGAAAGAACTACATCCCGCCGATGGTCGAACTGCGCAAGTCGAAAGGGCTGACGCCGCAGCAGGCCGAAGCGCAACTCGAAGACCCCGTCGTCCTCGGAACGATGATGCTCGCCATCGACGAAGTCGACGGACTCGTTTCGGGCGCCGTCCATACGACGGCGAGCACGGTGCGTCCCGCGCTCCAGTTGATCAAGACGGCGCCGGGGTCGTCGATCGTCTCGTCGGTTTTCTTCATGCTGATGCCCGACCAGGTGCTCGTTTACGGCGATTGCGCGATCAACCCCGCGCCGACCGCGGAACAACTCGCCGAAATCGCCAAGCAGAGCGCCGACAGCGCGACGGCGTTTGGCATCGCGCCGCGCGTCGCGATGATCAGCTACAGCACCGGCTCCTCCGGCGAAGGTTCGGACGTCGAAAAAGTCCGGCGCGCGACCGAACTCGCGCACGCAAGCCATCCGGACCTGATCCTCGACGGACCTCTGCAATACGACGCGGCCTTCGTCGCCGACGTCGGGCGGCAGAAAGCGCCGGGAAGCCCCGTCGCGGGGCAGGCGACCGTTTTCATCTTCCCCGACCTCAATACGGGCAACACGACGTACAAAGCCGTCCAGCGGAGCGCCAACGTCATCTCCGTCGGCCCGATGCTCCAGGGCTTGCGCAAACCGGTCAACGACCTTTCGCGCGGCGCGCTCGTCGACGACATCGTATTCACGATCGCGCTGACGGCGATCCAGGCGCAAGCGATTCGGGATCGGTGATCATGGAACACGAACTGCGTCGAAAGGACAGGGCGGTCGGTCACGACGAATGCCTCGAACTCCTCGCGCGGGGCGCCTACGGCGTCCTCGCGACCCTTGGGGAAGACGGCGAGCCTTACCCCGTTCCGCTCTCCTACGTTTTTCTCGGCGGGAAAATCTATTTCCACTGTGCGCGGCAAGGGCGAAAGCTCGACAACATCCGTGCGTGCCCGCGCGTCGGCTTTACCGTCGTCGGTCATGTTCAGCCCGTATTCGAGAACAATTTCTCGACGCTCTACGAAAGCGTGATCGTTTTTGGCCAAGCGAGCGAGGTGACGGATTCGGACGAAAAATACGCGGCGCTCTACGCGCTCGCCGAAAAATACCTCCCCGAACACATCGGCAAAGCCGACGATTACATCAAGCGCTCCTTCCCCAGCGTCGCCGTTTTCGCCGTCGTCCCGGAACGAATGAGCGGCAAGGCACGCAGAGGACAGAAGACAGAAGATAGATGACAGAGCGCTCGCTGGCGCTCGCTTCGTGATCAGTAATCAGTATTCAGATGTCGCGGAGCTTGCTCTCATAGGTTGGGGTGAGCGCAGCGAACCCCAACGGAAGAAAAAACGAACGGGTGAGAACTGCCGAACGGAGTAATGCGGCATGGGTTCTCAAATTCCCCCTGACAAGGCAGGGGTCGGGGGTGGGTTCCGGGGATCAGATGTCAGGAGACGGGAGACAGATGAACCTTTTCGGGTGATCAAAGATTCTTCTCCGGCCGAAGGCCGCATGAATTCTCTGTCTCCTGTCCTCTGTCTCCTGATTCCTGAATCATCCGCGGCGTATCCTTGCGTCGACGGAAAAAACGGAAAACGCGCAGTATCAACGCAAACCCCGCGCTCGGCAGCCAGATCCAGAGCAATTCGGACTTGAGAATGGCGATTCCTCGCGCGCCGAAGAAAGCCCGGATGCTGAAGGGAGACACCCGGATCGGACGCCAAGGGAAAAAATAGCGAGCATCGGAAACCGGCCAGAACGCCGCGACGCCCAGCCCGCCGCTGGTCGCGGCGTCGAGCGCGATATGGCTTGCGACGGCGGTAAAGAGCACAAGAAAAGCCGTTATTCGGCGGCAGCGTAGCCAAGGCGCTACGAGGAAGCCAAAGACGCCGCAACAGAGCGCGAAAAAAAGCGAGTGCGAAAAGCCCCGATGGCCCAAGAGGTCGGCGTATTGGACGCCCAGACGAAAGCCGATCACGTCGAAGTCCGGTGCGATCGCAAAGAAGAGACCGACGAACAAGAGGCGTGGCGGAATGCGTTTTGCTCCAAGCCCCGCGCCTAGCGCGAGAATCGGCGCGGGGTGACTCAAGATCGTTGGCATAAGGTTCGGGAATATCCTGTGCGGTCGCTATGGGGCGGGTAGTGTATCAAAATCGAGGGTGCGGACTCAAATCTGTCTACGGCTTGTCTTCTCGGCATGAATGAACTGGAAATGGAATCATAAGATGATACAGTAGTGGAAAAGACACGAATCCATGTCCTCGCTTCACGAAAGTCTGCAAATCAGTCGCGGGTTGTTTACCCGGAGAAAGTCACAGCCATGACATATCAGCGCATACAGCCATTCCCCCCGGCGCACAGCTACGATTTCCCGGAACTTCGGGCACTCTCATCTGTTTGGCAGGAACGAAAGGAAAGTCTCGAACAAGACGGCGTTTACAGAGATTTCATCAAGAGACTTCAACGGGAGTGGGCAATCGAGACCGGAATCATCGAGCGCTTGTATTCGTGGGATCGCGGAGTGACCGAAGTACTCATTGAACAAGGCATCGAGTCGTCGATCATCGCGCATCGCGGCGGAGTTTCCCAACGCGACGCCGAACACATCAAAGCGCTCATCGATGATCATCTTGGAATCGTCGAAGGTCTTTTTGGATACATCAAGGGCGAATACACCCTGACCGAACATTTCATTCGCGGGATCCAGGCGCAGTTCACGGCACATCAAGACTATACGGAAGCGGTAACCGAGTCCGGCGCTTTCATACGCGTCCCCCTGCAAAAGGGTGAATACAAGACCTTCCCCAACAATCCACGCCGCCCGGATGGCGAGGTTCATTCGTATTGCCCGCCCGAATGGACCAAGGATGAGATGGAGTCTCTCATTCGCATGTACCGGGAAGCCGAGGGAAGCCATACCCCAGAGGTGAAAGCCGCATGGTTACATCATAGATTTACCCAGATTCATCCTTTCCAGGACGCTAACGGTCGCGTCGCGCGAACACTGTCATCCCTGGCCTTCCTGCGGGAAGGCTTGTTTCCTCTTGTCGTTCGCGATTCCGACAGAAAGGAATACATCGGCGCACTCGAACTCGCCGACGCCGGGAATCTCGCTCCCCTGGTTGGTCTCTTTGTCCGCAGACAGCGCGACGCCGTGCTCAAAGCCTTGGGTCTGGAGCAGCAGGTCCAGCAGGGCAAATATGTTGAACAAATCGTTGCATCCGCTTTGGAAGTATTGCGCAACAGGTTTGCCAAAGAGCAACAGAAGGTGTCTGTGGCGTACGAGTATGCCGGGAAACTACTCAAATACGCCGAACAGAAGTTCCGTGAGATGGCATCGAGCCTGGACTCTCAACTTCGACCGCTCACTCCGCCGCAGGTTTCCCATCAATACCAAAGTCGTTCAGACCATGCTGATAACACCTCTGAACAACGCCACTATTTCCAGAAGCAGATCGTGGAACTTGCAAACCACTTTGACTACTTTGCCAACTTCGAGCGATTCCGCGCGTGGGTTCGAGTCACGCTGACTACAGATGAAGACTTTGATTATGTGCTCAGTTTCCACGGTTACGGCGCCGGTGACACGGGAATCCTTGCAGCATCGGCATTTACCTGCGTGAAGGCCCGAAAAGAGGAGGGCGGCACCGAACCCGTCGCGCTGCATCCGGCGGCCACTGAATTCTTTCAGTTCAACTATGCGGAGTCATTCGAGACCATAGAGAAGCGGTTTGCGGAGTGGCTGGAGGCATCAAAGGCAATCGCGCTCGCTGAGTGGAAGCGCTCCCTGCAAGCGGGCGTGTGAATCCTTTTTCAGTTCATTCATGCTTTTTCCTCTCAACCACTCGAGTTCGTTCGCGCCAAAGAAGACAGGCCATTTCACAGTACCATAAGACGAAGCCTAGCGGGACGATTCTCAGGAAGGAATGAAAAGGGAATTGTCCCCATCGGGCGGACTCTGCGGTAAGATTGGCAATGCCATAATCGTCGTCTTTCGACGGGCGATTCGTATCGATGGCGCCGCGTCGTCGGCGCCGCATTGAACGACCGGATGCGAGAGCAGGGATCGATGGGGAGTCTTGCGTTTTTTCAAGGGTCGGCGCGCTCAAGCCGGCATCTATGGGTCATCGGTTTGCATGAAACCGCTTGCACGGGGATTTTATTGTCTCCCGACCCGAAGCAGGCACCGATTTTGCGGCGATCCTCCGATGTCGATAACCCCGGCGATCTTGCTTCGGCGCTCGCGGGTTTTCTATCCTGTGGCGCGAGAGACCTTGCGGAAACGAGTCGGGAAGAAGGTCGCAAAAGCGATCGAAAAATGGGCACCGCGCCGAGAAGCCCGGTCGACGTCGGAATCATTCTTTCCAGTCGCTTGTGCCGTTACCTCGCCGTTCCGTGGAGCGACGCTTTTTTGCAAAAGGACGAGGCGGCGGCGTATTTGCGGACGGAATTCCTGGGTGTTTACGGCGACCCCGCGAACGATTGGGAAATCATCGCTCAGGACGCGGACTACGACCGACCGCGCGCGGCGTGTGCGGTCGAAGCGTCTTTGTTGCGGAATCTGCGGGAAAGCTACGCGGCGATGGCGGTCAAACCCGTATTTTGCCGGCCTTCCTTGAGCGTCGCGTTCGACCATTTTTCGCCCCGGATGAACGCGGAAAAGGGAATTTTCGCGCTCGTCGAAAAAGACGCCTTGAGCTTCATGGCGTGGGCCGGTGACGACATTCTGGACATCGACATCGAACGCTGTGCGGAAAAAGACCGGGGAAACGCATTGACGGGCTGGTACGAAAGGCATCGCTTGACGGAGGGCGACGGCTTCAGGATGTTCGTGCTTTGTCCTCCCGACTTCGCCCACCGGGAAATCGCGGACGACGAAAAGTGCGAATGGGTCTTCCTCGGCGAATCGGAAGACGGTCGGGGCGACCGGATTCTCCTTCCAGACAGTCACGGGCATTATAGGATGCCGACGGACGCGCTATGGGACTGAAACCGCTGAACCTCGATTTTGAACCCACTTCGCGCGTCTCAAGGCGGACGAAGCTTTTGTTGCTACTCCTCTGCCTCGTGACTTTGCTCGTCGTTCTGTCGTGGTTCGACGCGCGGCAGACGCTGGCTTTACGCCGCGCGCGGGCTGATCGCAACGGCGCGATTCCAGAAATCGCGGTCGATGATACGCGGCGGCGCACGCCCGAAGAGACGCGGCGGCTTCAGGAAGAGGTCTCAGCCGTCAACCGGCAGATCCGGCAACTCAACCAGGCGTGGGATCGCTTGTTCAAGGATTTGCGCGTCCATCCGGGCGCCGCCGTCGATTTTTTGACACTCGAAGTAAACGCGCGGACGAATTCTGTTCAGCTTGTCCTCTTGGCGAAGGACATCGAAACGATGGCCGATTACGCCGCGTACCTGAGCGACGCAAAGTCGTTCAAGGACGTGGTGATCTCGCGGCACGAACGCGATTCACGGGGAATCCGTTTCACGGTGGATGCAAAATGGATCGAAAAGCCCTAGACCGTTTATGGTGGCGGATTCGCCGTGTGCGGCGCATCGCTTGGCCCGCGTGGCTCGCGCTCTCGCTCGTGCTCATTTCGGCCTTCTTCGCTTGCGCGGGGCTGCGAATCGAGAAGGAGAGCCGGGATCTGCTCGCGGCGGACGGCGTCGTTCGGGCTACGTCCCCGCGCCGCGCCACCCGAACGACGCCTGAAAACGCGCTTCAGGCCTACTACGCCGTGCTGCCGGACGAGGAAGAGCGTTTCATCCTGTTGAAGCGCGTACTGCTTTCTGCAAGAGAGCAGGGGATTTTTCCGCCGCAGGCGGACTACCGGCTCGAAGGCGAAGCCATGACGAAGGTGGGACGCTATCGGCTTTCGCTGGCGCTGTACGGGCGATTTTCGGACGTACAGGATTTTCTTGTCGACGTATTGAACGAAAATCGTTCGATCGCCGTCGATTCAATCAGCGTCAGGCGCGAATCGCCCGAAAAAGCCGAAGTCGAAGTCCGGCTCCAGTTCAGCATCCTGATGACGAAATCATGAAGAAAGCGTGGATTACGAAAAGGATGGCCGCGCTTTTGGCGGTATTTTGCATGAGCGTCGTCGCGGCGGTGAAGGTTTCATCCGACCCAGTGAATGCCGTCGTCGCGCCGGTCGAGCGGAAAGCCGTACGCGCGAACGAGAGCGCATCTGCTGCCCTTCGCACGCCGAGCGCGCCCCGTCGGGACGAAGGGGGTGAAGAGATCGAAGGCGGGGATCGCGTCGCGTCGCTTTCGACGCGACGGATCGACGGGGACTTTCCGCCGCTCTTCGATTCGCCAAACCAAGCGAGGAAGCGCGCGAGAGGAAGAAAGAACGCCTCTGGAGTGCGGGGCGGTATCGGCGCGTTCGGCGACGACGACGCGGGAGACGATGACGACAATGGTGACGGCGACGGTAACAGAGACGGCGTCGCGTCCGCGTCTGGAGCGCAGCTTTCCGCGTCGGCGAAAGCGCCTCCGCTCCCCTTCGGTTTTTTGGGGCGGATGTTCGAAGGCGGGAAAACGATTCTTTTTCTGTCGATGAACGGAAAAAGTATTATTGTGAGAACGGGTGATACGATCAACGGGGTCTATCGGGTCTCCGCCATTGAAAAAGAGACCGTCGAATTCATTTACCTGCCCCTGCGGGAAAAACAGACCCTGTTTGTCGGATCGCCCGGATCGAAGGGAGGCCGCTCATGAATTCCAGGATAAGAAAATGGCTCGTCGTCGTCGCCGTTCCGCTTGTGTGCGGATTGTGCGGATGCGCGGCGGATCGGCTCTTCAACGAAGGAAAGAACCTGATCGATTCGGGCGCGCGCGAGGAAGGCTTCGCGCGGGTCGAAGAAGCCATCGTGATGGACCCGACCAATCCCGAATACCGCCTTTTTCTGAAGAGCCGCCGCGAAGCGCTGATCCCCTCCTTGCTGGCCGGTGCGGACGAAAAAATGGCGCGCGAATCGTTTGCCGAGGCCGAGGCGGACTACCGCCTGGTTGTGTCGATCGACCCGAGGAACCAGCCCGCGCTGATGGGAATCGAGAAGATCGCCGTCGTCCAGCGCCATCAACGCCTGCTCAAAGAAGCCGAAAGCCTTTTCAGGAAAGAGAATTTCGACGGCGCGTCGGAACTCATCCGCGAGATACTGACCGAAAACCCGCAAAATCGCGCGGCGCTCGCGCTCGGTACGCGAATTTCCGAAAAGCGCGCGCTACGCGAAAAACCCGAAACGCATTTGGCAGAGCGCTTCAGAGCGCCGATCTCGCTGGAGTTCCGTGACGCGCCCCTGCATTCCGTATTCGAAGTCGTCGCAAAGGTCTCCGGAATCAATTTTGTCTATGATAAAGACATTCGCCCCGATTTGAAGGTCACGCTCTTCGTCAGGGACAGTTCGATCGAAGAGGCGATCCGGCTGATTTCCGTGACGAATCAACTCGAATTCCGGGTGCTCAACGAAAACTCGATCCTGATCTATCCCAATACGCCGCAGAAGCTCAAGGATTACCAGCCCTTGATCGTGCGCAGTTTTTACCTCACGAGCGCGGACGCCAAGCAGGTCTCCGCGAGTTTGAAGACGCTTCTCAAAACGCGCGACCTCGTCGTCAACGAAAAACTGAACCTGATCATCATGCGCGATACGGTCGACGCCGTCCGTCTCGCCGAGCGGATCGTCGCGCTCGAAGACCTGAACGAACCCGAAGTCATGCTCGAAGTCGAAGTCCTGGAAATAAAGCGATCGCGCCTGTTGACGCTCGGAATCAAGTGGCCCGATACGCTGACCTTGACGACGCCCGGAGATATGCTTTGGTCGCAATTCAGAAGTCTGACTTCGGACTCCATTTCGACGAATTTGACGAATATGATCGTCTCGGCCAAGCAAAGCGATTCCGACGTGAAGATTCTGGCCAACCCACGGATTCGCGTGAAGAACAGAGAGAAGGCCAAAATCCTGATCGGCGACCGCGTTCCCGTCGTGACGACGACCTCGACGGCGACGGGTTTCGTCTCCGACAGCGTCAGTTACGTCGACGTCGGCCTGAAGTTCGAAGTGGAACCCAACATCTATCTCGACGAAGAGGTTTCGATGCGGGTCCAACTCGAAGTCAGTTCGATCGTCAAGGAAGTCGTCAGCCGATCCGGGACGCTCTCGTATCAGATCGGGACGCGCAACGCCGATACGGTCTTGCGCCTGCGCGACGGCGAGACGCAGGTGCTTGCCGGTCTGATCAACGACGAAGATCGCAACATCGCCCAAAAAGTACCGGGGCTTGGCGACCTTCCCATCATCGGGCGGCTGTTTTCGCAGCAGAACGACGACAGCCAAAAAACGGAAATCATGCTCTCGATTACGCCGAGGCTCGTCCGGACGATCCGGCGACCGGACATTCTGAACGCCGAATTCGATTCCGGGACCGAAACGAATCTGAGTAGCCGTTCGCTTGCGATGAGACCGGCGACCGTCGCGCCGCGAGATACAGCGACGAACCCTCGAAACAAGGCGCGCGCCGATACCGCCGACAAAGCGCGTCCGGCGGCGGCGTCGAAGGCGACGGCGCCGAAAGAAAGCGTCGTCCTGGGGTGGCGCGGTCCGTCGCGGATCAAGGCCGGAGAGCGCTTCAGCGCCGTTTTGAACGCGACGAGCGAAGCGGGAATCGTCAGCCTCGCCGCGATGCTCGGCTACGACCCCGAATATCTCGAAGTCGTCGGCCTCACGCGCGGCGCTTCTCCGAACGGCGACGCGGACACGGGGCTTTCGAGCCGCGTCTATTCGGCGACCGGGCGTGTATTTCTTTCGGCGTCCGGTTTGAGCGAAGCCCTGCGCGGGCAGGGGATGATCGCTACGGTCAATTTCAGGGCCTTGCGGCCGGTCGACCGAACGCGGATTCAAATGCTCTCGGTCACGCCGGAACTCGTCGGCGGGAAGTCGATTTCGGTCTCTCCCGCGCACTTCAGCGTTTCCATCCAATAAACCTGGAAACCGCTTTGACCACTGATTTTTTGCACTGAAGGCCAAGTGATGACAAGCTTCTCTGTTTTTTTGACTCCTCACCCACTCAGGAGAGTCCGTTACGTGCCTGGGGGCGCCGCCCCACAGCGCGCTGGCGGTGTTGCTCCTCCTTGCAGACATGAGTCTGCTGCGTCGTCGCGCCTTGCCAGCACACTCCGGGACAGCACTCCCAGACACGTCCAACTGCGGTTTCCAGGTTAGCGGCGATGAAGAAAAACCGGGGATTCAGCTTTGTCGAACTGATGATGACCCTCGCCATCATGGGCGTTCTCGCGCTCGTCGCCACGCCGATGATGGAACTCACGATCCAGCGCGGGAAAGAGCGGGAATTGCGCGCCGCGCTGATACAGATACGCGAAGCGCTCGACGCGTACAAGAGGGCGGTCGATCAGGGGCAGATCGCATGGCGCGCGGGGGAATCCGGTTATCCCAAGAGCTTGCGCGACCTCGTCGACGGTGTCCCGGACATGAAGTCTCCGAAAAGGCAGAAAATCTATTTTCTGCGGAGGTTGCCGCGCGACCCGATGCATCCCGACGTCGACCTCAAGCCCGAAGACTCGTGGGGAAAACGAAGCTACCGGTCGCCGCCGGACAAGCCGGAAGCAGGAGACGACGTTTTCGACGTTTTTTCACTCTCCGACGCAGTCGGTTTGAATGGTCGCCCATACCGTGAATGGTGAAAAATTACGCCGTATGAAAACGCAAGCGTGGGCCGGGAGCGCCCTCGCGCGCGGCTTTACGCTGATCGAGATGATCGTCGCGATGGCCGTCGTCGCGCTGCTCTTGTCGATTGCGACGCCGCGCTATTTTTCCAGCGTCGACCGTTCCAGAGAAACGGTCTTGAAGCAGAACCTGAAAGTCATGCGCGACGTGATCGACAAATTCTACGTCGACCAAGGGCGTTATCCCGAAGCGCTCGAAGAACTCGTCGCAAAAAAATACCTGCGCGTCCTTCCGGTCGACCCGATGACCGGGAGCGAAAAAACCTGGGTCGCCGTCGCCTCGTCGAACCCAGACATTCCGGGGATCGCCGACGTAAAAAGCGGCGCCGAAGGCGCTTCGTCCGAGGGCGAAGCCTTCCGGGATTGGTGATGAGTTCAAGGCGCCGACCGAAAACCGGGGCTTCCGAGCGGGGCTTTACCTATCTGTGGGCCTTGTTTACCGTCGCCTTGCTCGGTGTCTCTTCCTTGGTGACGGCCGAGCTTTGGACGACGGCGGCAAAAAGAGAGCGCGAAAAAGAACTGATGTTCGTCGGGCGTCAGTTCAGAGAAGCCATCGGGCGTTATTACGAATCGACGCAGGGGCGGGTGAAGCAATACCCCGCGTCGCTCGAAGAACTGCTCGACGACGCCCGTTACCCCATCGTCCGGCGGCATTTACGCAAGCTGTACCGCGACCCGATGACGGGGGAAGCGAATTGGGGGCTGGTACGCATGGGCGGGCGCATCGTCGGCGTCCATTCGCTCTCCGGCGAAGCGCCGCTCAAATCGGGCGGATTTCTTCTCATGGAAAGCGAGTTCGAAGCGAGCGCGAGCTATTCCGAATGGGTGTTCGTCTATCCGTTCGACCTGAAACTCCGGGGTGGGCGGAACGTCGAGCCGGAGAAAAAAGACCGACCGTTTTCGTCGTTGAGCGCAGTGTATCCGAGTAAGGAATCGTCAAAAAATATCGTCCTTTTTTGGAAGGAAAAGCAAGAGAAGCAAGAGAAGAAAGAGAACCCCAAGGCCGGACTGGTTTGGCGTTGTTTTTACATGGTTTGAAGGTGGGCTTTGCTCACCTTCAAACCCAAATCAAGCCGGCCAGGGTTTTACTTTTTGCCGAGCACTAAAGGAGTATTCAATTGAATAAACGTTCAAATATGTTCCGACCGATCGTATCGGGGTTTACCCTGCTTGAATTGATGGTCGTCGTGGCGATCATCGGCCTCTTGGCGGGTTACGTCGGCCCGCGCTATTTTTCGCAGTTGAGCAAGTCCGAGCGTCAAACCGCGCTTGCGCAAATCCAGGCATTCGAAAAAGCGCTCGACCAGTACCGCCTCGATACCGGGCGCTACCCGCGAACCGACCAAGGCTTGAAAGCGCTGGTAACGCGACCCGAATCCGAGCCGAAGTGGAGCGGCCCCTATCTGCAAAAAGACCCGCCGCCGGACCCGTGGGGGAACCCTTACAACTACCGCAATCCCGGCGCAAAACGCGAAGTCGACATCGTCTCTTACGGCAACGACGGGAAGCCTGGAGGGGAGGGCGACGCCGCGGACATCGCCAACTGAATTCAATCCGGGTCCATGGCGCAAATCCGGCTCAGGGTTTCGATCGCGGGCGGTGTTCCCGAATGGCGGGAATTCGACGCGAACAGCTTGGGCGACGCGCTTCGGTCGGCGCGTCAAAACGGCTTGCGCGTCCTTTCGATAGACGAAGCGCGCCCGCGCGCGCCGAGTCGTCCGGCGGGGCGCTTCCCGCTGCTCCTCTTCACGCAGGAGTTCCTGGCCTTGCTCGAAGCGGGGCTGAACGTCGTCGAAGCCCTCGAAACCTTACGACGCAAGGAGCGCGCCGCCGTCGTTCAGGAAGTTCTCGACCGCCTGATTCACGGCCTGCGCGAAGGAAAGAGTCTTTCCGACGTTCTCTTGCAGTACCCGGAAATTTTTCCGACGATCTACACGGCGGGCGTACTGGCGAGCGAACGGACGGGCCTGCTCCAGGAAACGCTCGCGCGCTACGTCGTCTATCGGCTCCAACTCGACGCGGTGCGGAAAAAAGTCGTCTCTTCGGCGATTTATCCGGCGGTCCTCATCTCGGTCGGGGCGCTGGTCACGCTCTTCCTGCTCGCCTACGTCGTCCCGAAATTCAGCCTCATCCTCGAAGGCACGCGCCGGAACGCCACTGCGGCATCAAAGATGCTGCTCGACCTGGGAATGCTGATTGCGGAAAACCCGGTGCCGGTCTGGGGGGGCTTCGTCGGGGTTTTTCTGCTCGCTGCGGCGTGTTTCAGCCAAAAGAAACTCCGCGCCACCGTCGCCCTTTGGCTCTCGGAACTTCCCGTGATCCGCCCTTTCATACACACGATGTCGCTGGCGCGTTTTTACCGCACCGTCGCGCTTTTGCTCGACGCGGGAATCCCCCTCGTCAAGGCGCTCGAAATGGCGTCCTCGCTCCTGCCGCCCAAGGACGCCGCCGAGCTTGCGCGTGCACGCGAGCGCGTTCGCGCGGGTGAATCGCTCTCGGCGGCGTTTTCGGGAAGCTCGCTCTTGACGCCGATCGCCGAAAGTCTGCTCAAGGTCGGCGAGCGCAGCGGAAAGCTCGCCGAGATGATGGAACGTAGCGCGCGCTTTCTCGACGAAGAATTGGCGCGCCGGACCGACTGGTTCGTTCGCCTCTTCGAGCCTTTGCTGATGGCGTGTATCGGGCTGATCATCGGCGCGGTCGTCGTTCTGATGTACATGCCCATTTTCGACCTTGTCGGGAGCTTTTGATGGACGTGATGAAAGGCAAAGACCGGCGGGCAGGCGAGAAGATCGAAGAGCGCGCTGATGATGCCGTTTCGATTACGCCCGCCGCCGTCCGCGAGGCGCGCGAAGCCGGCCTGAGTCAGGGGCGATCCTGGCTCGCCGTTCTCGCCGAGCGGACGGGCTGGACGCGCCGGGAATTCGTCGACGCGCTGTCGCGCGCGACGCATTTCGCGTCCGTCGATTCGGCGAGGCTGATGGACTTTGCGCCGGCCTTCGACATTCTGCCGTTCGCCGAGTGCATGCGCCGCGAATGCCTCGTCGTCAAGACCGAGGAAGAGCTTCCCGCGCTGGTCTTTGCCGACCCCTTCAGAAAGGAAAACCTGCGCTGGGCGCGCGAAAACCTGCCGCACCCCCACCTTCGGCTTCTGGCGGATCGAGACGACATCGCGGCCTATCTGGCGCGGCAGGAAGAACACCTCCGCGCCATCGACGCCTCGCTGACCGACGGCGGAATCGCGCGGATCAATGAAGACGGTGTCGAAACGATCTCGCTCGAACGGATCAGCGGGGATGAAAACCCCGTCGTCAAGCTCGTCAGCTCGATTCTCTACGACGCGCTCAAGCTCAAGGCGAGCGATATACACCTGAAATGCGACGCGACGGGGATGGTCATCAAATACCGCCTGGACGGTATTCTGGTACAAATGGGCGCCGCGCCCGGACGCGACAACGCCGAGCAGGTCATTTCGAGGATCAAGGTACTCTCGGAACTCGACATCGCCGAGCGGCGCATCCCGCAGGACGGGCGCTTCAAGGTGCGCGTCAAGGGCGCCGAAGTCGATTTCCGCGTTTCGATCATGCCGAGTATTTTCGGTGAAGACGCTGTACTGAGGCTTCTCGACCGCCGCTCGCTCGCCGGCGAAGGCAAGGTGCTGCGGCTGACCGACCTTGGCCTGGACGAAGAAGCGATTTCGATATTTCGCCGCCTCACGCGGCATCCCTACGGGATGATCCTCGTGACCGGGCCGACGGGGAGCGGAAAAACGACGACGCTCTACGCCGCGATCAACGAAGTGAATACCGGGCGCGACAACATCGTCACGATCGAAGACCCGGTGGAATATCAGCTCCCCGGCGTTTTGCAGATCCCCGTCAATGAAAAAAAGGGGCTGAGCTTCGCGCGCGGCCTGCGTTCGATCTTGCGGCACGACCCGGACAAGATCATGGTCGGCGAAATCCGCGACCAGGAAACAGCGCAGATCGCCGTTCAGGCGGCGCTGACCGGGCATCTCGTCTTTACGACGGTTCATGCGAACAACGTGTTCGACGTGCTCGGGCGCTTTCTGCACATGGGCGTCGACCCCTATAGTTTCACGTCGGCGCTGATCGGCCTGTGGGCGCAACGCCTCGTGCGCGTCAATTGCCCGGAATGCTCAGTGCCTTTCGTTCCAGACGCGGATCTTCTTGCCGAATCGGGACTCTCCTCAGAAGAAGTGGAAAGCTTCGACTTCAGGCAGGGGAAAGGCTGCGGTCACTGTCGAGGGACAGGGTACAAGGGGCGCAAGGCCGTGGCGGAATTCCTCGTATTGAACGACCGCCTGCGCGAAATGATCGCCTCGCGCTGCTCGGTGATCGAACTGAAGGAAGAAGCGAGAAAAACGGGGACGAAAACCTTGCGCGAATCGGCAATGAAGCTCGTCGCGTCGGGAGAAACGACCTTGCAAGAAATCAACCGCGTGAGCTTTGCGTCCTGAAGGCGTGGTTGGATTTTTTGCGTCAGCGGTACTCAGTCAGCATAGGCTGGGATGATCCCGGTGGGCACGGCGTGTCTATCAGGTATCGGGAATCAGGTATCAGGAATCAGATCAGTGAGCGGCGGCTTCGCCGCCGGAGTGACAAAACCCCATCAGGTATAGGTTGGGGTGAGCGCAGCGATGCCCAACGTCTCGCTTGCGCGAAGCGCAAGCCATAACAGGATCGACGTCATTCCCGCAAAAGCGGACACATCGACGTGTGATTTCGTAGGGGCACGGTGTGCCGTGCCCTGGGTTTCATCCCATTTCCAAACCCGCCCTTATCAGAACATTCACACGCATACGGAATCGTTGGGGTTCACAGGGTATAGGTTGGGGTGAGCGAAGCGATGCCCAACGCCTCGCTTGCGCGAAGCGCAAGCCATAACAGGATTCGGCATCATTCCCACAAAAGTGGTGTCATTGGCGCGCGAAGGTATCACACCGCGCGTAGGGGCACGGCGCGCCGTGCCCACCAGGGATCAGATGTCAGGAATCAGATCAGTGAGCGGCGGCTTCGCCGCCGGAAAAAGAGCATTGAAACACCGATCGGTTTTCTTCTGTCTCCTGATTCCTGAATCATACCGCCCCGCGATTGTTGTAGCTCTCGTGTTGCTCAGCCCAACTTATGCGCGCCCACACCAAGCGTGGTCCAGCGGCATCCCGTTCAATCGTTTTGTCTGTCGCAGGGAACACGTTAAACTATGCGGGTGAACGCAGGAGATTCGACGATGAGTGCAACGACGGAACAGGTTTTGATTTCGAAGCTGAGGATGCTTTCGCCCCAACAGATGGCGGTGGTGGAGGACTTCGTGGAATTCCTCGCCGACAAATCAAGGAACTTGGCGCTGGGTCGCTTGCTGACGATCGCGCCCGCGCTGGAAGCGGCCGGTGTACCGCCAATGTCGGAAGAAGAAATCGTGGCCGAGGTGAAAGCGGCGCGAGCGGAACGTCGGGTACGGGAAAAAGTTTCGAGTGCGGATCGTTCTTGATACCAACGTAGTGTTGTCGGCGCTACTGTGGCACGGCACGCCGCATCGCTTGCTCGCCGCGATCCGCAGCCGTAGCAAGACCCAACTCTTCACCAGCCCAGCGCTGATCGATGAATTGGCCGACGTACTGTCGCGACCATCACTTGCCAAGCGACTCACGCTCATCGACCGGACGGCGCGCGAGGTTTTGGCCGATTACGTCGAGGCGGTCGATGTCGTCGAGCCGGAACACGTGCCGCGCGTGGTGCCCGACGATGCCGACGACGATCAGGTCATCGCTGTTGCTGTCGCGGTCGGCGCCGACTATATCGTGTCGGGTGACGCTGATCTGCTCTCATTGGGCAACTATCAGGGCATCCCGATCCTGACCGCCGCTCAGGCGCTACAACGCATCGCCGGATAGATTTCTTTTCGTCGGCGCTGATCGGCTTACGGGCACAGCGCCTCGTGCGCGTTGACTGCCCGGAATGTTCATTCCTTTTCCAGTTCATCCCTTCCTTTGTCGACTCGCCTTGCCGTACTACTTGTACTGTCTGCGGCTCGTCTTCTCGGTATGAATGAACTGGAAAAGGAATCAGTGCCCCTCACTCCCGACGCGGACCTTCTCGCCGAATCGGGACTTTTCTCCGAAGAAGTGAAAGGCTTCGACTTCAGGCAGGGCAAAGGCTGCGGCCACTGTCGAGGAACGGGGTACAAGGGGCGCAAGGCCGTGGCGGAATTCCTTGTGCTGAACGACCGCCTGCGCGAAATGATCGCCTCGCGCCGCTCGGTGATCGAACTGAAGGAAGAGGCGAGAAGAACGGGGACGAAAACCTTGCGCGAATCGGCAATGAAGCTCGTCGCGTCGGGAGAAACGACCTTGCAAGAATCAACCGGGCGAGCTTTGCGTCCTGAAGGCGTGGTCGGGGTTTTTGTGTCGGCGATCATCCGCAAGGTTGGGATGGTCGCGGTGGGGCACGACGCGCCCTGCCAAACGCCCGATGTATTCACTTCTGACCGCCTAGGAATTTGGAAGTTTGACATCTACTTATTGACTTCTGAGTGATGCAACAAACGCTTTTGCTGTCCTACCTCCTGCTGCAAAAGGTCGACGGCCTCATATAAACGCGCAAATTTATCCTCGCTACCGAAAATGTTCCTGCAACCGAAAATATTTCGCCCGGAAAGCGAGAGAATCCACGATTGGATTGCCTCACACTCTTCGGCGTCAAGCACAAGAAAGCGTCTTTTGATGAAATCATCCTCAGTGCCGCGATCAATGAGGCTCAACAAGGTTTCCGCTACCTGAAGCCTCTCCCTTGGATTTCGTGTGGTCAGTAGCAAAATACTCGGCAAGTAGTAAACGAACGCTTCCGGGGAAAACGCGCAAAGGACGCGCGGATGCGCCTCCCAATCGCGCCGGGAAATTTCACGCCAATTCTTGCCGGAGAAGTATCGCGCGTCGTCCCGAGCGGGGAGAGGCGTAGCGTCGTCGATCAAACGATCGGGCGTCGGTCGGTTTCGGAAGGCGTGTTCGATTTGTTTGCAAAGATCGCTTGAGAACTGCCGGAGGCGTTCCGTTTCGCGTTGCAAAAGCTCGATGGTTTCATACGAGCGGAGAAGCGTATTTTCGTCGCCGTAAGTGCTTTTTCCAGAAAATAAAAGAATCCACGCCTTGATCGCTTCGTATTCTTCATCCTCAAGTCCGAACAGTCGCGTCTCAATGAATCCGTCCCAATAATCGGGATTAGGGCTGCGGTCGAGGGTGCCGAATAGCGTGTCCGCCGGGTAAAACCACGCTTCTGGAGTCCCAGCGGCAAGCAATAGAAGACTCGGCAAATAGTAGACGAACGCCTCTCTGGAAAACATGAAAATAGCGCCGGAGTGCATTTCCCAATCGCGCCAAGAGATTTCACGCCGATCCCTGCCGGAAAACCACAATGCGTCTTCGTGGTCATCCGAAAACAGCTTACCCGGCGCGTTGATCAATTTCTTCGGCATCGACCGGTTTCGGAAGGCGTGTTCGATCTGTTCGCAAAGATTCATCGAAGTAGCTTGGCGCATTGCCCAACATTGAGCCATGCTTGGGCTTGAGCATTTTGATGCCCCTTATCGCCACCCCCCCAGCATGTCTGATCATGCTTAGCACGGGCTTTTGCCTCATCAAGCCAAGCAAAATATCGTTGTTGAAGCTCCCAGCGAGACATTCCTGGTTTGCAACCGGCAGGATGAAAGTTTCTAATAGACCTCTTTGCCCGTTGTACCTCTTCTCTTAGTTTATCGCAGACATCCTTCGGTGGGCAATTTTCGCCATTACCCGTTCCAGCACCCGCGCCCGATCCCGATCCCGCGCCCGATCCCGATCCCGCGCCCGCACCCGCACCCGCACCCGATCCTAGGTCACCGAGTCCTGAGTCATCGCGGTCTTTGTTTTGTTTTCGTCCACCGTTAACTGTCGCAATGGTGACCAAAGCCAAACTTAAAACAGCCGCCCCAGCAGCAATAAGTGCGGGGGCCATCAATCCATCTGGATCCGTATAGAGTAAGGGGTCTCCTGCAACATACGCATACGTATTGATTCCTCCAGCCAGCCCAATCGGATCCGACTGCCCGTAGCGTCCGAGTCCGGAGAAGTAGTGGTCGCGGTAGTAGTTGTAATGCGTCCCCGTCTCTTGGTCGTAGTATTGCCCCAGAAAGCGCAGGTTGAACGTGAAGGGCGTCCCGGTACTTCCAGGGTCTTCATCGGGTGCGCTCGTGCCGAAGGGTTCGGTCAAGGGCGTATTCGTCCAGACCGCCGAGTTTTGCTGGTTCGTGATCCGCCTCGGCGTGTCGAGATGATCCGAGTGGATGTAATACACGTCTCCGCTCGCTGCCAAGGCCGGGAGCGTTTGGAAGGTCAGTCCCAGCGCGACGGCGAGGGCAGTTAAACGTTTCCTGAGCGGAGTGGAAGATGTGTGAGAAACGGAGTTGGAAGTTTTTGTCGTGTTCTTCATGGTTGTCTCCCCTCAGTCGATCACAGCGATCGGCGTTGCGCCGAGCCAGACGTGTTCACGCTGTGGAAACCGAGAGAGATTGATTCTGCAAACACACGCCGTCCAGAACGCTCTGTTTCCAGCGATCGTAGCGCCAGCGGACAACCCAGCAGAAGGCCAACCATAGCGCTGCGCCGGAGAAGGTACTGTCCAGCACATTACCGTAAGACGCCTGAATCAAATCTCCGTCCTTCAGGGTGTAGCTTGAACATTCTCTGTCGTTCTTGTAACGGACTTCCAGCATGCCTTCGGCGTTCCGTTTGGCTTTGTAGTAAAATATACCTACAACGAAGGGCGGCATTTCAATAGCTACTTTCTTGAAATCATTGCCTGTTTCCGGCACATTCAACGACATTCCGAGCTTCCGGTCTTCTAAATGTCTACGATACTGCACATAATGCAGTGCGTGTATTTTTCTACCTGAGTCAATCGAAACGACCTTGAACGGAGTCCTTTTGTACATATCGGGGTCGATGTGATACTCCGGGAACAATTCCAGGGCCTGACTCAGTTTCAGAAACACGAAAAAGCTCATCGCAAGAGCGATCGACAGGAAAAGCTCAGTAAAGGGCAAGACGCGCCGCTCCAGCACAGTCCGTTCCATCGCGCCACTTCCTGACGTATCCTCTGATGTGCTTGGGTTTGCCGAAACTTCGGTTGCTTGACGCGTTTTGGCGTCGTTTTCCTGGCGTCGGAGCATCATCAGCCATCCGAGTACCATCCACCGGCACCACTCGAAAACGCCTACGACGAGCGCCATGATCGCCGTAAGCGGTGCAAAGAGAATGAAAGTCAAGCCAAAAAAACCTGTCAGAGAATGCATCACAACATAATAGTCCAGCGCGCTCCCAACGATTGTCGCGAAAACAATCCGAAACGCACGGGAAGCGATCCGAAACGCGCGGGGCGAGACCTTGTCCTTCGTTATCTCGTAAAACGGACCTGTTATCAAAAGGGCCATGACCCATGCAACAAAGACCAAAAGAAAATGCCGGGAAAACATCTTGATTTCAATCAATAGTCGGATGTTTCAATGCCGAACAATTTAGTGTTTGGAACTGTGGGCAAACCTCTGGCTTCATTAAAAGGGTCTTCGCCGAAGTCAACGACTACGTTAAAATACGTTTCTGCCCAACTCAGGCAAGACTCTCTTTTTTTTCCTTGATAATTCTCGCAGACCTTTTGCATACATTCATGAAACGCCTTATCACATTCATCTTTAGGAGGGGCGGCCTTACAGTCGTCGTAGCAATTGTCATGCGCCAGACAACAATTACCAAACGGGAATCCACGTGGTGAATTTGGAATATAAGCACCGCGAAACCCACTGCCGCAAAATAGCCCCCTTGGGTCACTCCACAGCAACGGATTCCCGCTCACATACGCATACGTATTGATCCCCCCATAGAGTCCAATCGGATCCGACTGCCCATAGCGCCCGAGTCCGGGGAAGTAGTGGTCGCGGTAGTAGTTGTAGTGCGTTCCCGTCTCTTGATCGTAGTATTGCCCCGGAAAGCGCAGGTTGAAGGTGAAGGGCGTCCCGGTACTTCCGGGGTCTTCATCGGGCGCGCTCGTTCCGAAGGGTTCGGAGAGCGGTGTGTTTTGCCATACGGGCTGGTTCTGTTGGTTTGTGAGCTGCCTCGGCGTATCGAGGTGATCCGAGTGGACGTAATACACGTCTCCGCTCGCGGCCAGTGCCGGGAGGGTTTGGAAGGTCAGTCCCAGCGCGACGGTGAGGGCGGTCAAACGTTTCCTGAGCGGAGTCGAAGAGCTATAAGAAGCGGTAGTGGTATGGAAATTCGGTGTCGTGTTTTTCATGGTACTTCTCCCCTCAGTCGATCACAGCAATCGGCGTTGCGCCGAGCCAGACGTATTCGCGCTGGATTGTTCCAGCGGCGTTACTCTCCGCGATCAACTGACCCGACGGGGCGTAGTGGTAGTAGGTTCCGCCCTTCTTGATCCGCTGGCCGAGTGCGTCGATTCGGTAATCTGTAGTAGTGCTTCCCACAGTCGTTTGCTTCAACCTCCCCAAGGCGTCGTAGACATCTGCATATCATCTAGCGTTGGTTCGGAGACTTCCGGCTTCGCTCAGACATATTCCCGAAAGCGCGATGAATGGAATCGCGATACAAACGCAGAGAAAAATTTTCGCCTCGTCCGGCAGACTTTCCAGATCGGCGAACAAGGCTCGACCAGCGCCACCATCCGGTCCCGAAGAAAAAAACATCATGCTGAAAAACGCCACCAAAAGAAACTCGATCCCCGACATTATCATCGCCATGCGCTTCCATTTCGAAAAATAAAGAATGCATTGCGTCAACGCGATAAATAAAACAGACGGGTTTTTCACATAAACAGGGGATCTGAAAAAAATTGCCACACCAAGAAGAATCATCACGACAGATAAAAACAGAGTCGATCCATTTGCGATTTTCGTTTGCGTTCTAGGATTCAATTTAGCATGTAGCAACACTATTTTTCCCCTCAATCTATTTGAGGCTACTTCCAGCACCATCAAGAACACCTAGGTTCCCTGCAAGCATTGCATCAAAAGATGCTGGCGATTGTAATTGCGCGCCGGCCGAGTTTTCAATCAAACGCAACGCTTGCCAACCGGGAATTAAAATCCCAAGGTATACGGAGGCAACTGCCGTAGTACCATACCAGTGATTCTGTCCATTTTCTACTGCATAATATGCCCATAGATAATTTTCTGCTTCTCTTAATTCTTTACCTTCTGGAGTCAATGCTTCCCAGTTACGTTGAATTCGTAAATCTACAGCGCGCTCCCAAGCTTTATTCGCATCCCCACCCGCTTCACAGAGAAACTGTCGTCCTTTTCCAATTCCAGCACGTGGGTCCAGACCATACCAATCGCCCCACAGCAACGGACTCCCCCCCACATACGCATAAGTATTGATCCCCCCCTAGAGTCCAATCGGATCCGACTGCCCGTAGCGTCCGAGTCCGGGGAAGTAGTGGTCGCGGTAGTAGTTGTAATGCGTTCCCGTTTCCTGGTCGTAGTATTGCCCCGGAAAGCGCAGGTTGAAGGTAAAGGGCGTCCCGGTGTTTCCAGGATCTTCATCGGGCGCGCTCGTGCCGAAGGCTTCGGTCAAGGGCGTATTCGTCCAGACCGCCTCGTTCTGTTGGTTCGTGAGCTGCCTCGGCGTATCGAGGTGATCACTGTGGACGTAATACACGTCTCCGCTCGCGGCCAAGGCCGGGAGCGTTTGGAAGGTCAGTCCCAACGCGACGACGATGCCGGTCAGATGTTGTTTGAGAACTATGGAAGCGGAATAAGAAGTCTTTTTCATGATCGTCTCCCCTCAGTC
>JAISAZ010000049.1 GCA_031266435.1 Accumulibacter sp. | reverse complement strand
AAGATGCTCGCCATCAAGAGGAAGATCAAGTCGGCGTTGTTCTATCCGACGGCGATCATCATCGTCGCCTTCGTCATTACGGCGATCATCATGATTTTCGTCGTCCCCGCCTTCAAGGATATCTTCAAGAGCTTCGGCGCCGACCTCCCCGCGCCGACGATGATCGTCATCGCCATGTCGGATTTCTTTACCCAGTACTGGTACGCCATCTTCGGGGGAATCGGCTTTTCGGTGTGGGCATTCTTTTTCGCCCTGAAGCGATCTGTCCCGATGCAGATCGCCTTCGACCGGCTTTTTCTCCGCCTGCCGCTGTTCGGCGACATGATCCGTAAAGGCGTCATCGCGCGCTGGACGCGGACGCTCGCGACGATGTTCGCCGCCGGCGTGCCGCTCGTCGAATCGCTCGATTCGGTCGGCGGCGCGGCCGGAAATTACGTCTATAAGGTCGGAACGCAGAAAATTCAGAGCGAAGTGAGTACCGGGATGAGCCTCACGTCGGCGATGCAGAACGCCGGCAACCTCTTCCCGAACATGGTGCTTCAGATGGTCTCGATCGGCGAGGAATCGGGTTCGCTCGATTCGATGCTCGACAAGGTTGCTGCGATTCTCGAAGACGAAGTCGACCGCGCGGTCGAGGCGCTTTCGAGCCTCATGGAACCGATGATCATGGTCATCCTCGGCATACTCATCGGCGGCCTCGTCATCGCCATGTATCTGCCGATCTTCAAGTTGGGTTCCGTCATTGGCTGACGCCGCCTTGCCCGCCTTCGCCGCCCGCGTCCCGCGCGCCTTCGTTCGGGACGCCGCGGTCGAATGACGCTTTTCGGATTGGAAGCTCTCCTCGACCCTGGCGTTTTCCCCGTCGTTTGCGGCCTCGTCGGTCTGTCGTTCGGCAGCTTTCTGAACGTCGTGATCTACCGTCTGCCGCGAATCATGGAGAACGATTGGCGCGACCAATGCGCCGAGTTGCGCGGAGAGACCGCCCCCGCGAGGGGGGCGTTTTCCCTGGCGAAGCCGCGATCGCGCTGTCCGGCCTGTGGGCACGCGATCACGGCCGTGGAAAACATCCCCGTGCTGAGCTGGCTCGTCTTGCGTGGGAAATGCTCGGCGTGCCGCGCGCCGATCTCGATGCGCTACCCCGCCGTCGAGCTTTTGACCGCTCTTCTTTCCGTCGCCGCCGCCTTGCGTTTCGGCGCGACGTGGAACGCCGCCGGGGCGCTCGTCCTGATCTATTCGCTCATCGCGCTCGCCTTCATCGACTTCGATACGCAATACCTCCCCGACAGCATCAGCTTCCCGCTGCTCTGGGCCGGCCTTGCCTTCAATCTCTTTGGCATTTATGCGCCGCTCGCCTCGGCGGTCGTCGGCGCGATGGCGGGCTACCTCTCGCTGTGGTCGGTCTACTGGCTCTTCAAGCTCTGCACCGGGAAGGAAGGCATGGGTTACGGGGACTTCAAACTGCTCGCGGCGCTGGGCGCGTGGTTCGGATGGCAGGCATTGCCTCTGATCATTCTGCTTTCGTCGGTCGTCGGCGCCGTCGTCGGAATCGGTCTGGTCTTTCTGACCCGGCGCGGCAAGGACATCCCGATCCCCTTCGGCCCCTATCTGGCGTCCGCCGGGTTGATCACGCTGTTTTGGGGTGAAGTGTTGACGCGGACTTACTTTAACCTGGTTTGATTTCTTTCCCTTCTATGCGTTCCCTTCATGGCGAACGCCAGGATTTTTTCCGTTATAATCCGCCATCTCTTTCAATAATCCGCTCTCTCTTTATTTTCACAGGTTTCAACCATGCCGATTTACGCTTATCGCTGCGCGTCGTGCGGCTTTGAGAAGGACCATTTGCAGAAACTGAACGCCCCCACCTTGACGACCTGCCCGCACTGCGGACAGACGAGCTACCAGAAACAAGTCACCTGCGCCGGATTCCTGTTGAAGGGCCAAGGCTGGTACGCCACGGACTTCAAAAACGGTCTTGCGCCCGAAAAGGCATCCGAGCCGAAAAAGCACGATGCCTCCGCCTGTAAATGCTGCGCCGGAGCGGATGCGTGCGCCGCCAGTTGATCAAGCGTTATTTCATCACCGGCCTCTTGATCTGGATCCCGCTGGCGATCACGACGTGGGTTCTGTTCCTGATTTCCAGCACCGCCGACCGGTCCCTGCTCCTTTTGCCGCCGGCGATCCGCCCACGGAATCTTTTCGGCTTCGATGTTCCGGGGATCGGCGTCGCCGTCTCGCTCTTCATCATCTTTTTCACCGGCGTCCTGGCGACGAATTTCATCGGGCAACGCCTCGTCGGGTGGTGGGAAAAACTGCTCGACAGTATTCCGGTCGTCAGTTCGATCTATAAGAGCGTCAAGCAGGTTTCGGATACGCTTTTCTCGTCTTCGGGAAACGCCTTCCGCAAGGCGCTCTTGATCCATTATCCGCACCGCGACGCCTGGACGATCGCCTTCCTCACGGGGACGCCTAGTGGCGATGTCGTCAATTACCTCGACGGCGACTATATCAGCGTCTATGTCCCGACGACGCCGAACCCGACTTCGGGCTTTTTTCTGATGTTGCGCAAACAAGACGTCATCGAACTCGATATGGCGGTCGACGACGCTCTGAAGTACATCATTTCGATGGGGGTCATCGCCCCCGCTTCGTCCGGCGACGCCGAGGCCAACGCCAAACCTCCATTGTAAGTACACGATCAACATGCGAACTCATTATTGCGGACACGTCAATTCGAGCCATATCGGTCACGAAGTCATCCTTTGCGGCTGGGCGCACCGCCGCCGCGACCACGGCGGCGTCATTTTCATCGACCTGCGAGACCGCGAAGGGATCGCGCAGCTCGTCTGCGACCCGGACCGCCCGGAAATGTTCAAAATCGCCGAATCGATCCGGAACGAATTCTGCCTCAAGGTCTCAGGAAGGGTCAGAGTCCGCCCGGAGGGGACGAAGAATCCGAATATGGAAAGCGGCGAAGTCGAAATCCTCTGCCGTGAAATCGAGGTTCTGAACGCCTCGGCGACGCCGCCCTTCCAGCTCGACGACGACAATCTCTCCGAAACCGTCCGTTTGCAGCACCGTGTCATCGACCTCCGCCGTCCGCAGATGCAGCGTAATCTCAAGTTGCGATTCAAGGCGGCGCGCGCCTTCCGCCGTTTTCTCGACGACGCGGGCTTCATCGACATCGAAACGCCGATGCTGACGAAGAGTACGCCCGAAGGCGCGCGCGACTACCTCGTGCCTTCGCGCGTCAACGCGGGGCAGTTCTACGCGCTGCCGCAGTCGCCGCAGCTTTTCAAGCAATTGCTGATGGTCGCCGGGTTCGACCGCTACTACCAGATCACGAAATGCTTCCGCGACGAGGACTTGCGCGCCGACCGTCAGCCCGAATTCACCCAGGTCGACATCGAAGCCTCCTTCCTGGATGAGGCCGGAATCACCGCGATCGTCGAAGAACTGTTCCGCCACGTTTTCAAGGAAACGATCGGCGTCGAACTCCCCGATCCCTTCCCGCGCCTGACTTACGCCGAGGCGATGCGGCGCTTCGGTTCGGACAAGCCCGACCTGCGCGTGACGCTCGAACTCACCGACATCACCGACGTCGTCAAGGACGTCGCCTTCAAAGTCTTCTCGGCGCCCGCCAACAGTGAAAACGGTCGCGTCGCCGCGCTGCGCATCCCCGGAGGCGCGGCGCTGACGCGCGGCGAGATCGACGAATACACCCGTTTCGTCGGCATTTACGGCGCCAAGGGACTCGCGTACATCAAGGTCAACGACGCGACGCAGCTCAACGACGCCGGACTGCAATCGCCGATCGTGAAAAACCTCCACGAGGCGGCGCTGAAAGCGATCGTCGAGCGGACCGGCGCGCAAAACGGCGACCTGATATTTTTCGGCGCCGACAAGGCCGGCGTCGTGGCCGACGCGCTCGGCGCCTTGCGCGTCAGGATCGGCCACGAAAAATCCTGCCTCAGCGGGGAAAAGTGGGCGCCGCTGTGGGTCGTCGATTTCCCGATGTTCGAATACGACGAAGAAGCCAAGCGCTGGGTCGCGCGCCACCACCCCTTCACCAGCCCGAAGGACGAGCACCTGCCCTTGCTCGCTTCCGATCCGGGGAAGTGTCTGGCCAAGGCTTACGACCTGGCGATGAACGGCTGGGAACTCGGCGGCGGTTCGATCCGTATCCACCGCGCGGACGTTCAGAAACAGGTCTTCAGCGCGCTCGGCATCGGCGAAGAAGAAGCGAAACTCAAATTCGGCTTTTTGCTCGACGCGCTCAACTGCGGCGCGCCGCCGCACGGTGGCGTCGCCTTCGGCCTCGACCGGATCGTCGCCATGATGACGGGCGCCGAGTCGATCCGCGACGTCATCGCCTTCCCGAAGACGCAGCGCGCGCAATGCCTCTTAACCGACGCGCCGAGCGAAGTCTCCGAAAAGCAGCTCCGCGAACTGCATATCCGGCCCGCGTTGAAGGCGCAATGAAACGCATTCTTGTGCTTTAGTTGCCCCGAGTAAAGGAACCCGGAGAAATCCAGGCGTTTTCATGACGCGCTACAAACGCCCCGTTTCGGTACTCGTCGTCATCCATACGCCGGAGCTGCGCTTTCTCTTGATCGAGCGCGCGTCCTTCCGAGCTTACTGGCAATCCGTGACCGGCAGCGTCGAAGAAGGCGAGTCGCCGATCGAAACGGCGCGCCGCGAGGTCGAGGAAGAAACGGGAATCCTTGCGCCGCAAACGGATTTCCGGGATTGGCGCATCACCAACACCTTCGAAATTCACACGGCGTGGCGGCATCGCTACGCTCCCGGCGTCGTCTACAACGCCGAGCACGTCTACTCGCTGCAAATCGAACGCGAACGCCGCGTTCGCCTCGCGCCCCTTGAACACACGGATTACTGCTGGCTTTCGTGGGAAGAAGCCGCGGAAAAGTGCTTTTCGTGGAGCAACCGCGACGCGATCCGTCTGGTCGCGCAGAAGGCGGTCAAATTTTGACGATTCCGAGTAGAATTCGCCCGTTTGCCCTAAGGAAACCGTCATGACCGTCCAGATATCCCCGGAGCAGAATGCGTCGATCCTCGCCGAAGCCCTGCCCTACATCCGGCGCTTTCATGGAAAGACGATCGTCGTCAAATACGGCGGAAACGCCATGGTCGACGAAACGCTCAAAAAAAGCTTCGCGCGCGATGTCGTCCTTTTGAAGCTCGTCGGAATGAACGTCGCGGTCGTTCACGGCGGCGGCCCGCAAATCGAGAACCTGCTTTTGCGCGTCGGCAAAAAAGGCGAGTTCGTCCAAGGGATGCGCGTCACCGACGGCGAGACGATGGAAGTCGTCGAAATGGTTCTCGGCGGACAGGTCAACAAAGATGTCGTCAACCTGATCAACCAGGCCGGTGGCAAGGCGGTCGGCGTCACCGGGAAAGACGCCGGAATGATCAGCGCGCAAAAACTCCTTCTCCCGAACCGGCAGAATCCTGAAAACCCGATCAGCGTGGGTCAGGTCGGCGAAATCACGCAAATCAACCCGAGCTTGATCGATCACCTCCAGACGGGTGGATTCATCCCGGTCATCGCGCCGATCGGCGTCGGCGAGGACGGCGAAACCTTCAACATCAACGCGGACATCGTCGCCGGAAAGACGGCGGAAGTCTTGAAGGCCGAGAAACTCGTTCTCCTGACCAACACACCGGGAGTCCTCGATAAAAACGGCGCCCTGATCACGGGAATCACGCCCCGACAGATCGACGAAATGGTCGAGGACGGAACGCTTTCAGGCGGGATGCTGCCGAAAATCGCGTCCGCGCTCGACGCCGCGCGCAACGGCGTCCGAAGCGTCCACATCATCGACGGTCGTGTCGAGCACGCCCTGCTCCTTGAAATCCTCACGGACAAGGGCGTCGGGACGATGATCAAGAGCCACTGATTCAGAAGACAGAGGACAGAGGACAGAAGACAGAGCGCTCGCTGACGCTTGCTTTGTGATCTGTGTTCAGTCGTCAGATGCCGGATGGGACGCTCCTTCTGATTACAGACAACTGACTACGGAGGCCGAAGGCCGTTCTGTCCTCTGTCTTCTGTCCTCTGTCCTCAGTGTGGCTTCCACGAGCGTCGGGGAGAGTACGCGTAAAATCTCGTGGGGGTCGATTCCGACGAGAAAACCGCGCCGGCCTCCGTTGATGTAGACGAGCGGCAGGTCGAAGAGGCTCTTTTCGGTGAAGACCGGCATTTTCTTTTTCGTTCCGAAGGGGCTGATGCCGCCGACCAAATAGCCGGTATGGCGCGTCGCCGCTTCCGGCGTGCACGGCGCGATCTTTTTTCTGTGGGTCTGGCGCGCAAGCTCGCGCGTCGAAACCCGGTAGTCGCCGTGCATCAGGACGACGAGCGGCGTTTTTCCCTCGTCTTCCATAACAAGCGTTTTGACGACGGCGTGTTCGTCGAGACCGATCGCCCGCGAAGCAAGGCTGGTTCCGCCGTGCTCGACGTGCGTATAAAGGCGGGTCGTGAACGCGACGCCGTGGGCTTTGAGGAAGCGCGTCGCGGGGGTCTCGGGCGCGCGTTCAGCGTTCATCGGCTGCGATCATCCGCGCGGGTGGTGTGCCTTGTGCAGCGATTTCAGGCGCTCGCGGGCGACGTGCGTGTAAATCTGCGTCGTCGATATGTCCGAATGTCCGAGGAGCATCTGGACGACGCGCAAATCGGCGCCGTGGTTGAGCAAATGCGTTGCGAACGCGTGGCGCAGGACGTGCGGCGAGAGCCGGTCCGGGTCGATTTCGGCGTGCCGCGCGTAGCGTTTGATCAACTGCCAGAAAGCCTGACGCGTCATCGCGGAACCGCGCGCCGTGACAAAGACGTATTCGGAAACGCGCTCTCCGAGCAGTTTGCCGCGCGCGTCGGAAAAATAGCGCCGTACGCTGTCGATGGCGTTTTCACCGAGTGGGACGAGGCGTTCCTTGCCGCCTTTTCCGAAGACGCGGACGACGCCCATGTCGAAATTCACTTCGTGCAGCTTGAGTTTGACGAGTTCCGAGACGCGCAGACCGGTCGCGTAGAGCGTTTCGAGCATCGCCTGGTCGCGCAGGCCGAGCGCGTTTTCAAGCGACGGCGCGGCGAGTAGGGCTTCGACCTGCGATTCGGAAAGCGCCTTGGGCAGGCGCGACGGTTTGGCGGGCAGGACTATCCGCTGCGACGGGTCGGTCGAGATGCGGCCTTTGGCCAGCAAATGCCGGTAAAAACGCCTCAGCGTCGAGATATGGCGCGCCTGCGACGAGGCTTTCATTTCCCTTGAGAGCTGGGCGACGAAGCGCATGATATCCGTTTCGCCGGCGTCGAGCAGGCTTTCGACGCGCTCTTTTTTCAAGCAGCCTGCAAGGCGTGAGAGGTCGCTGCGATAGCTTGCGAGCGAGCTTTTCGAGAGGCCGTCTTCGAGCCAGAGCGCGTCGCAGAAGGCGTCGATTTCCGCGCAATTTTCAGGAGTCGGCGGCGGGTTTTCAGACGCGCTCATGCTCGAGCAGCCGGCGCTTGACTTCGAGGAGAAAGCCGCCGCGCTGGTGCGCGAAACCGCCGAGTTTCCCGCCGGAGGCGACGACGCGATGGCAGGGAATGATCAGCGGGAAAAAATTGGCGCCGCAGGCCTGACCGACCGCCCTCGGCGCGTTGTGCAGGCTTGCCGCGATCTCGCCGTAGCTTCGCGTTCGACCGCTGGGGATCGCGGCGATTTCTTCCCAGACGCGCCGCTGGAAGAAGGTGCCGGAAAAGCGTAGCGGCAACGCAAAACAAAAGCCGGGGTCGGAAAAATAGGCGCGCAACTGGCGCAAGGTCTCAGCGGCGAGCGGGTTCTTTGGGAGAAGCTCGGCGCAGGGTTCGAGGTATTGGATCGCGTGGATTTCGTCGTCGTCGCACTGTACGCCGACGCAAAAGCCCAGCGCGGCGGTGATCGCCTGAAAAGGCGCGTCCATCGCTGCGCGCGCGGGTGTTTTCCGCGTCATCGGCGAATCTGCCCGGAACCGAGGACGATCCATTTTTGACACGTCAGTCCTTCGAGGCCGACGGGACCGCGCGCGTGAAGCCGGTCGGTCGAGATGCCGATTTCCGCGCCGAGGCCGTATTCGAAGCCGTCGGCGAAGCGCGTCGACGCGTTGACCATCACCGACGCGGAATCGACTTCGCGCAGGAATCGCATCGCGTTGGAGTAATCCTCGGTGACGATGGCATCGGTGTGGTGCGAGCCGTAGGCGTTGATGTGCGCGATCGCTTCATTGACACCGGCGACGACGCGGACCGAAATGATGGGTGCGAGGAACTCCGTCGCGTAGTCTTCTTCAGTCACGGGTTTCGCTACGGGGATGAGCGCGCGCGTCTCCTCGCAGCCCCGGATTTCGACGCCCCGCGCCGAGAGCATGTCGGCGATCGGCGGCAGGAGGCGCGCGGCAGTGGCGCGCGCGACGAGCAACGATTCGGCGGTGTTGCACGTCCCGTAACGTTGCGTCTTCGAGTTTTCGACGATCTTCAGCGCCTTTTCCGCGTCGGCGGTCTCGTCGATATAAACGTGGCAGTTACCTTCGAGGTGCTGGATCAGCGGAACGCGCGATTCTGCGAGGAGCCGCGAGATCAGCGCTTTTCCTCCGCGCGGGACGATGACGTCGACGTATTCGCGCATCGTGATCAGGCGTCCGACCGCCGCTCTGTCGGTCGTGTCGACGACCTGGACGGCGTGTGCGGGCAAGCCGGCGGTGGAAAGCCCTTCGTAAATCAGCGCGGCGATCGCGCGGTTGCTTTCGATCGCCTCGGAACCTCCGCGAAGGATGCACGCGTTCCCCGCCTTGAGGCAGAGAGAAGCCGCGTCGGCGGTAACGTTCGGACGCGATTCGTAGATGATTCCGATGACGCCGATCGGCACGCGCATCCGTCCGACCTGGATTCCGCTGGGACGGAATTTCATATCGCCGATTTCGCCGATCGGGTCGGGCAGCGCCGCGACGCTTTCGACGCCTTCGGCCATCTGGACGATGCTTTTTTCCGATAAAGCGAGCCGGTCGATCATCGCGGCGTCCAGCCCCGATTTTTCCGCACGATCGAGGTCCTTCCGATTGGCGGCGAGGATCGCCTCGGCGTTTTTACGGATCAACGCGGCGATGCCCAGCAATGCCTCGTTTTTCGTCCGCGTGTCGGCGCGCGCGAGTACGCTTGAAACGTCTTTCGCGCGTTGCCCCAATTCGTTCATGTACGACGCGATATCCATGGTGTTTTCTCGTCTGGTATCAGAGGACAGAGGACAGAAGACAGACGACAGAGCGGCCTTCGGCCTTTGTAATCAGTAATCTGTATTCTGATGTTGTGGCTCACGCTTCGCTCAGCCCAACCTATAGGAGCCTCCTACGTGACATCTGAATACTGAACACAGGTCACAAAGCGAGCGCCAGCGAGCGCTCAGTCTTCTGTCCTCTGTTCTCTGTCCTCAGATTATACGCCCGCGCGTCACGCTGGGCAGACGCGCATTCCGAGGCGTAGGAGCCTGTCCCAGACGTCGCCGGTGCCGATCCCCTTGATGAGTTGGTCGACTTTCGCCGCCTCGACCAGCGCGTCTCGCGCCGTCGCGGCGTCGATTCTGCGAACGGCGCCGCGAAACGCCGCCTGCCGCAGCTTCCAGACGCGCGCTTCCTTGAGCAGACCGTCGAGCGGTCTGCCCGCGTCGAGTCCCTCCCTGACGTGGAGCAGGGCGCGGATTTCTTCGACGATTCCCCAGAGGAGAAGCGGCGGCGCTTCGCCTTCTTGGCGCAGGCCGTCGAGCGTCCGCGCCAGACGCCCGATATTTCCGGCGAGGAGCGAGTCGCGGAGCGCGTCCAGATTGAAGCGCGCGACGTCGAGAACGGCGTCGCGCACGTCTTTCAAGCTGAGCGTTCCGGCGGGGTAGAGCAGTCCGAGTTTCAGGATTTCCTGATGCGCGGCGAGAAGATTCCCTTCGACGTGTTCGGCGATGAAGCGGAGACCTTCGGCGTCGGTTTGCTGTCCCTGACGTTTCAGGCGTCCGGCGATCCAGGCGGGCAGTTCGCGCGGCGCGGGCGAGGACAGCTTGACGGCGGCGCCGGCGTCGGCCAGCGCTTTCAGCCACACCGCTTTTTCCTCCGTCCAGTTGAGCGCCGGCAAGGTGACGAGCAAGAGCGTGTCGGGGAAGGTTTTCGCGCAGTAGGCCTTGAGCGCTTCTCCGCCTTCGCGCCCCGGCTTGCCCGTCGGGATGCGAAGGTCGATGAGTTTGCGTCCGCCGAAAAGCGAGAGGTTGTTCGTCGCCTGCGCGAGGGCGGACCAATCGAAAGCGGGGAGAACGGTCAGGACATCCCTTTCGTCGAACCCCCGTTGGCGCGCGATAGCGCGGATCGCGTCGCAGGCTTCGATCACGAGCAAGGGGTCGTCGCCGTATACGGCATAAACCGGGAGGAGTTCCTTTTCGAGGTGGCGCGCCAGGTGGTCGCCGTGCAGAAGCATCGGGCGGCCTTTTCAGTCGATTTCAGACGCGGAGGGTTTGGCGACCGCCAGACGGCGCATCATTTGTTCGACGACATCTTTTTGCATATCGAGCCAGAGGAGTTCTTCTTCCTGTATCTTGGAGAGCGCGTCCGAATCCGAGTACGTGATGTCGCGGTTGAGTTCGACGACCCCCGGCGCGATGAGGTTGCGTCCGGTGGCGTCGACGATGCGGTAGCCGTAGCGGTAGCTCAGCCGCTTTTCACGCACGCGTCCGGAGCTCGAGAGCGAAAGGATGAGCGGCATCCTGATTTCACCCGTCGGGATCAGAGTCGCCTGCGCGTCCTTCGACGTATCGGAAAGCCGCGTGTTCGTCGTTCGGATCGCGCGCTTCAGGCTCGAAATAACCGGGGAATAGTCGGCGCCCGAGATGTGGATGCTCTCGTAAGGCAGGTCGTAGGAGCCGCGAAGCTGGAAGCCGCATCCGGCAAAAAGCGCGACGAGTATCGTCGGGAAGAAAAAGCGGAGCTTCGTGTGCATGGCGGTCGCGGGAGGCTAGGGGACGATGTTGACGAGGCGTCCGGGGACGACGATCAGCTTGCGCGGTGGCTTCCCGTTCAGGTAACGCTGCGCGGCCTCGGAGGAAAGCGCCGCTTCTTCGATGGCGGATTTGTCTGCCGACGCCGGGACGCGGAGGTGTCCGCGCAGCTTGCCGTTGACCTGCAGGACGAGTTCGATTTCGTCCCGCGCGAGCGCGTCGGTATCGACATCCGGGAACGACGTGCGGACGGCGGCGCCTTCAGGGCAAAGCTCGGCGAGGAGCGTTTCGCAGATGTGCGGAACGATCGGATAAAGCATCCGAACGGCGGCTTCGAGCGCCTCCTGACGGACGGCGCGCGCCGTTTCGTCCTCGTCGTCACAGGCGATCCGCGCGCAGGCGTTGAGCAACTCCATGACCGCCGCGATCGCCGTATTGAACTGCTTTCGCCGCGCGTAATCGTCGGCGACCTTGCCGATCGTCTGGTGCAGCAGATAGCGGAATTCTTTCAAGTCCGGCGTGAGCGCGCCGCCCGAATAAGCGAGGACGCGGGGTTTCGAGACGTGCTCAAAGACCATGCGCCAGAGGCGCTTCAGAAAGCGATAAGCGCCTTCGACGCCGGCGTCCGACCATTCGAGCGATTGGTCGGGGGGGCTCGCGAACATGACGAAGAGGCGCGCCGTGTCGGCGCCGTATTCGTCGATCAGCGCCTGCGGGTCGACGCCGTTGTTGCGCGACTTGGACATTTTTTCGATTCCGCCGATCCGGACCGGCTGAGCGTCGGCGATACGTTTCGCCGCAACGGGGCGCCCACGCGCGTCGCATTCGAGTTCGACGTCGGACGGGTTGAACCACTCCGTTTTTCCGTCGGGCGACTTGCGGTAGAAGGTCGGCGCGACGACCATACCCTGCGTCAGGAGTTGCGCGAAGGGTTCGTCGAGCCGAAAATCGCCGAAAAGACCGGCGTCGCGCATCAGCTTCGTCCAGAAGCGCGAATACAAGAGGTGCAGGATCGCGTGCTCGATGCCGCCGACGTACTGGTCGATCCCGCCCTTGCACCAGTAGGCGACGCGGTCGTCGACCATCGCGGCGTCGTTGTCCGGGCAGCAGTAGCGCAGAAAGTACCAGGACGACTCGACGAAGGTATCCATCGTATCGGTCTCGCGCCGCGCAGGCTTGCCGCACTTCGGACAAACGCACTCGTAGAATTCGGGCATCTTCGCCAGGGGATTGCCAGCGCCGGTGATGCTCACGTTCTCCGGCAGGACGACCGGCAACTGGTCGTCGGGCACCGGCACGTCGCCGCAGGCATCGCAGTGGATGATCGGAATCGGGCAGCCCCAGTAGCGCTGCCGCGAAATCCCCCAGTCGCGCAGGCGGAACTGGACCTTCTTCCCGCCCAGTTCCAGGGCGGCGAGATCGGCGGCGATGGCATCGACCGCCGCCTTGTAATCGAGTCCCGTGTATTTGCCGGAATCGACGCAGTAGCCGTCCTTGGTGGCGTACCA
>JAISAZ010000095.1 GCA_031266435.1 Accumulibacter sp. | reverse complement strand
GCGTTATGGTGTTGTTGTGAAGAAGCTACATCATGCCAGAAATGGCCGCCTGCCTCCCCTCTTTTGCGCTCCTCTCCGCAGATAAATCCTTCTCACAACAACAGTTTTGAAAGAGGCTCGACTGATTCCTTTTCCAGTTCATTCATGCCGAGAAGACAGCCGCTTCACAGTACAGGTAGTACGGCAAGGCGAGTCGACAAAGGAAGGGATGAACTGGAAATGGAATCGCCCGCCACCCTCCTCTGACGGGCGCAGATTAGCACACACCGCCGCTTCGGACACAGCCGAACACACGAAGCGGCGGCGCGCATGCCACGAATCTACAAATTCGCCCTTCTCGCCCTCACGCCGCTCGCGTTATAATGATTGACTAAACCAGAACACTCCGCATCGGACCGGGGAGCGCATGGCGCTTGCCGGATAAAGAGCGGGAACGGCGCCTCGGCGCGCGCCTTCGCAGACGCGGGACTCTCGAAGAGAGCGCCGGACCGACGTCAAATTCTACAGGAATCTATGCGCATATTGCTTACCGGAGGCGCGGGTTATATCGGCGCTCACACCTGCGTCGAACTGCTCGGCGCGGGTTTCGACGTCACCGTTTATGACAATTTTTCCAACAGCAGTCCCGAAGCCGTTCGACGCGTCGAAAAAATCGCAGGAAGAGCCGTCGCCGTCGTCAGAGGCGATGTCCGCGATCGCGTCGCGCTCGAAACCGTCCTGCGTCAACACGAATGCGGCGCGGTCATTCACTTCGCCGGGTTGAAGGCGATCGGCGAATCGGTCGAAAAACCGCTCGCGTATTACGACCACAACGTCTTTGGAACGCTCTGCCTTCTCGAAGCGATGAAGACCGTCGGCGTAAGGACGCTCGTTTTCAGTTCGTCGGCCGCCGTCTACGGAGAACCGAAACGCCTCCCCCTCACCGAAGACCATCCGCTCTCGGCGAGCAATCCCTACGGTCGCACCAAACTGATGATCGAGGAAATTTTGCGCGACCTGTACCGCGCCGAACCCGACTGGCGCATCGGCATCCTGCGTTATTTCAACCCCGTCGGCGCGCACGAGAGCGGCTTGATCGGCGAAGACCCAAAAGACGTGCCGAACAACCTCGTTCCCTTTGTCGCGCAGGTCGCCGTCGGTCGGCGTGAAAAGCTCAATATCTGGGGCAAGGACTACCCGACGCCGGACGGAACCGGTGTGCGCGATTACATCCACGTCGTCGACCTCGCGCTCGGGCACCTGAAAGCGCTCGAACACATCGACCGTCCGTGCTGCCTCACGCTGAACCTCGGCACGGGCAAGGGTTATAGCGTGCTCGAAGTCGTCCATGCGTTCGAAAACGCCTGCGGGCACCCCATCCCGTATCACATCGCGCCGCGCCGCGCCGGCGACGTCGCCGTGTGCTACGCGGACCCGACGCGCGCGAAAACCCTGATCGGATGGAATGCAAAACGCGATCTTGCCGCGATGTGCCGCGACCATTGGCGCTGGCAAAGCGCCAACCCGCAAGGCTTCGCGTAAGCGAGCGCTGCAAAATGGCAAATGTCGTCGCCGTCGTCGTCACTTACCGCCCGGAACTGTCAAGGCTGCAAAACCTCCTGGACGCGACGACCCCGCAGGTCGCGCACGTCGTCGTCGTCGACAACGGAAACGGCGCCTGTTTTGTGCCCCAAAATCCTCGCCTGCACTTCTTGTCGATGGGGGACAACCTCGGCATCGCGAAGGCGCAAAACGAAGGAATCAAACGCGCGAAGACGCTCGACGCGACGCACGTCCTCCTGCTCGACCAAGACAGCGTCCCGGCGCCCGACATGGTCGAAGAATTGCTCAAAGCGCTGGCGAGTCTGCCGGACGCGGCCTGCGTGGGACCGCGTTACCTCGACGATCGGAGGAAAAGCCTCTCGCCGTTCATCCGTACCCAGGGATTAAGACGTATTCATTGCGCCTGTACATATCCAGACGAAATAATAGAAGCGGACCAATTAATCGCATCCGGCGCCCTCGTTCCGATGAACGCATTCGAGCGTGTCGGCGTGATGCGTGAAGATTTCTTCATCGGCTGCGTCGATACCGAATGGGGGTTGCGCGCGAAGGCACAAGGCCGCAAAAGCTACGGAGTATGCTCTGCGCATATGCGGCATCGACTCGGCGAAGAACCGATTTCTCTTTTTGGAAAAACCTTCCCCTCAAACACTCCCTTAAGAAACCTCTATCACTCCAGAAACGCCTTGCTGCTCTACAGAGAACCTTGGTTACCGTTGAAGTGGAAAGTGATTGACGGATACCATCTGCTGATCAAATTCGTTTTCTATTCGCTTTTCGCCAAGCCGCGCTTCGAGCATTTCAAGATGATGAGTTTGGGATTCCTCGACGGCATAAGAGGCAAAGGCGGAAAATTTCAGGGGCTAGCCCATTGACTTCATCGATCGCGGCAATCGTCGTCAATTACAACGCGGGCGCGCTTCTTCGCGGCTGCATCGAGTCCCTGCTCGCCTGCCCTCTCGACATTGAAACCATCGTCGTCGACAACGCGTCGAGCGATCAAAGCCTCGGCGCCTTACCCGAATCGCCGCGCGTCCGCGTCATTCGTAATACGGACAACATGGGCTTTTCGGCGGCGTGCAATATCGGAATAAAAGCAGCCACTTCCGCATCCTTCTTCTTTTTCCTGAACCCCGACTGCCGTTTCGAACCCGAAGCCCTGACGACATTGCTGTCGGAACTTGAGGGTGGGAAGTACGATCACGTCGGCATGGCGGGCGGTCTCTTGATGAACGAGGACGGTTCCGAGCAGGAAGGCTGCCGCCGAACGGTACCGAGTCCCTGGCTCTCTTTCGTCCGCGCTTTCGGCCTCCACCGTTTTTCCGCGCTTTTCCCAAAACTCTTCCCCGATTTCCATCTGCACAAACAGCCGCTTCCAGACAAAACCGTCGAAATCGAAGCCATTTCCGGCGCGTGCATGCTCGTAAAACGCGCGGCGATCGAAGATGTCGGATTGTGGGACGAAGCGTATTTTCTTCACTGCGAGGACATGGATTGGTGCATGCGCTTCCGCGCCAAGGGCTGGAAAATCATTTTCGTCCCACATGCGCGCTTCAGCCACGCCTTGGGCGCTTGCAGCCGTTCGCGTCACGTCTTCGTCGAATGGCACAAGCACAAAGGGATGATCCGTTTCTACCGCAAATTTTTCCGCGCGGACTATCCGTCGCTCCTGATGGGGCTGGTCATCCTGGGAGTATGGCTGCGGTTTACCCTCGTGGTTCTGCGCCACGTTCTTCGACGCCTCGTTTCGTCGATCTCCGGCAAACCGTGCCAGAACGCGCGCACCGCATGACTCCCCCTCCCCCTCCCCGGCTTTTGATTGGAAAAACGCAGGTCGGCGTTTTGGGTGCGACCTGTTCCGTCGGGCAACGCGTGCTGGAACGGCTGTCGGAGGTCGGCTCGACGGTCACAGCCTACTCGCGGAAAACGCGCGCCGAAAATGCGCGAGAACTCGACGGCGTAAGCTGGCGGCAGCTTCGGAGCGCGCTCGCCCTTGGAAACGCGGAGGCGCAGCCTTACTGGATATGTGCGGCGCCGATCTGGGTTCTTCCCGAATACTTTCCGATGATCGAAGGCCTCGGCGCGAAAAAAATCGTCGCGATCTCCTCGACGAGCCGTTTCACGAAGGAAACCTCGTCCGACCCGGAAGAGCGGGCGACGGCAAAGCGCCTTGCCAACGCCGAAAACACCGTCAGCGAATGGGCGGAAAAAAACGGCGTCGCTTGCGTCATCCTGCAACCGACGCTGATCTACGGTCACGGCCGCGACAAGAACATCGCCGAAATCGCCCGCTTCATCCGGCGTTTCGGCTTTTTCCCCGTCTTCGGAAAAGCACAAGGGCTGCGCCAGCCGCTCCACGTCGACGACTTGGCGAGCGCGTGCGTGGCTTCATTGACAACCCGGCTGCCCCACAGCTCCCAATGCCGCGTCTATGCGATCTCTGGAGCGGAAACGCTTCCCTACCGCGAAATGGTGCGCCGTGTTTTCGAAGCGATGGGAAGGCCCGCGCGCATTTTGAGCCTTCCCCTTGTATCTTTCCGCGCTGCCACTTGGCTATTGCGACACATCCCGCGTTACCGCCACTGGACCCCGGCGATGGCCGAGCGCATGAACCGCGACATGGCCTTCGACCACTCCTCCGCCCGGAGAGATTTCGGGTTTTCTCCACGACCCTTCCAGCTTGACCCGGAGGATACCGCGGTCTGATTCCTTTTCCAGCCCCGTGCGCATTCAAACGCGCGCGACGCGGCGATGTTAAGCTAAAATCTCTTCCTTTGTAGCAAGGGAAGGATCATCGTCCGTGGCGCAGACACCCGATACCGTCATGCAAATACTCGCCGCCCTTATTTTCGCGCTGGCGATTCTACACACGTTTTCCGCGAAAGCGATCGAGCGCCTCGCGCACGTGCAGCCGCGCCACGCGGGGATATGGCATCTTTTGAGCGAGGTCGAAGTCGTTTTCGGCTTCTGGGCGATGGTGCTCATCGTCCTCACCGTAATCCTCAGGGGAGAGCATCAGGCCGTCTCGTATCTCGAATCGCGTGACTTCACCGAGCCGCTTTTCGTCTTTGCGATCATGGTGATCGCCGGGACGCGCCCCATCCTCGAATTCGTCGAAACTTCCGTGAGAAGCGCTACGCGCCTCCTGCCGATGCCGGCAGGCGTGTCGATGTACTTTCTCGTCCTCTTTGCGACGCCGCTCCTCGGTTCTTTCATCACCGAACCCGCGGCGATGACGCTCGCGGCGATGATGCTGCGTGAAACGCTTTTTTCGGGAAAGGTTTCCGAGCGGCTCAAATACGCGACGATCGGCGTCCTCTTCGTAAACGTTTCGATCGGCGGCGCGCTGACGCCTTTTGCCGCGCCCCCGATTCTGATGGTCGCGGGGAAATGGAACTGGGATTTCGCCTTCATGATCAGCACCTTCGGCTGGAAATCCGCGCTCGCCGTCTTCATCAACGCGCTAACGGTCGCTTATCTGTTCCGTGCCGAACTCGCGCATACGGCGCCGGATTCCGAAAAAAGCCGCGACGCCGTTCCCTTCGGCGTCGTCGCCGTCCACCTTTTCTTCCTGGCTTCGGTCGTCTTTTTCGCGCACCACGCCGTCGTCTTCACGGGACTGCTGTGTTTCTTCCTTGGTTACGCGAAGGCTTACGAGCGCCATCAAAGCCCGCTGATCCTGCGCGAAGCCTTTCTCGTCGCCTTTTTCCTCGCGGGCCTCGTCGTCCTCGGCGGACAGCAGCAATGGTGGCTCCAGGCCGTCCTGATGAAAATGAATACGTCCGCCGTCTATTACGGCACGACGCTCCTGACCGCCGTGACCGACAACGCCGCGCTGACCTATTTGGGATCGCTCGTCGAAAACCTGAGCGGAGAATTCAAGGTCGCGCTCGTTTCGGGCGCGATCACGGGCGGCGGATTGACGATCATCGCCAACGCGCCCAACCCCGCCGGTGCGGCCATTCTGAAGGACAGGTTTTCCGAAAACGCGATAAGGCCGCTCGGCCTGTTTCTCGCGGCGGCGCCGCCGACGCTCGTCGTCGTCCTGATTTTCCGCCTGCTCTGACCGCCCCGCGCGAAGAGCGCCGAGCGCGTATAATTTCAGGGCATTTGCAACCAAACCTTATTTATTTTTTGTTTCCATCCGTCATGCAGGAAAAATACGACCCACAGGAAGTCGAGCGCGCCGCCCAGGCGCAATGGGAAAAAACCGGCGCGGCGCGCGTCGTCGAAGACGCGGGCAAACAGAAATATTACTGCCTGTCGATGTTCCCCTACCCGTCGGGGAAGCTCCACATGGGTCACGTGCGGAACTACACGATCGGCGACGTGCTGGCGCGCTTTTATTCGATGCGCGGATTCAACGTCCTGCAACCGATGGGCTGGGACGCCTTCGGAATGCCGGCGGAGAACGCGGCGATCCAGAACGGTGTCCCGCCGGCGAAATGGACTTACGCGAACATCGACGCGATGAAAACCCAGCTCAAGCGCCTCGGTTTTTCCATCGACTGGGAACGCGAGTTTGCGACGTGCGAACCCGATTATTACCGTTGGGAGCAATGGCTCTTCACCCGCCTCTTTGAAAAGGGGATCGTCTACAAGCGTCTCGGTACGGTGAATTGGGATCCCGTCGACCAGACCGTCCTCGCCAACGAGCAGGTGATCGACGGTTGCGGCTGGCGCTCCGGCGCGCCCGTCGAAAAGCGCGAAATCCCGATGTATTACATGAAGATCACGGCGTACGCCGACGAGTTGCTCGACGACCTGAAGAAGCTCGACGGATGGCCGGAGCAGGTCCGGCTGATGCAGAAAAACTGGATCGGGAAAAGTCTGGGGTGCGAAGTCGGCTTTCCCTACGACGCGGCGTCCGTCGGTGCCGAGGGCGTGCTCAAGGTGTTCACGACGCGCCCCGACACGCTGATGGGAGCGACCTACGTCGCGGTCGCCGCCGAGCATCCCTTGGCGACGCGTGCGGCCGCCGACAAGCCCGCGCTGCGCGAATTCATCGAGGAATGCCAACGCGGCGGCGTCGCCGAAGCCGACGTGGCGACGGCCGAGAAAAAAGGCATGCCGACGGGACTGTACGTCCTGCACCCGCTCAGCGGCGAAAAACTTCCGATCTGGGTCGCCAACTACGTTCTGATGGCTTACGGCGAGGGTGCGGTGATGGCCGTCCCGGCGCACGACGAGCGCGACTTCGCCTTCGCCGAAAAATACGGCATCGAAATCCGGACGGTCATCGCATCTCCAAGGGGCGCGTATACCGAAGCGACGGCGCCGTGGGCGCCGGCTTACGCCGAGTACGGCGTCTGCGTGAACTCCGGGAAATACGACGGACTCGGCTTCGACGACGCTTGCGACGCGATCGCCGCCGACCTCGCCGCGCGTGGCCTCGGCGCGAAACGCGCGCAGTTCCGTCTGCGCGACTGGGGGATTTCACGCCAGCGCTACTGGGGCACCCCGATTCCCATCGTCCACTGCGATACCTGCGGCGACGTCCCGGTTCCCGACGCGCAGTTACCCGTCGTCCTGCCCGAAAATGTCGAAGTCACCGGGAGCGGCAGCCCGCTCGCCCGAATGCCCGAATTCTACGAATGCGCGTGTCCGCGATGCGGCCGACCGGCGCGGCGCGAGACCGATACGATGGATACCTTCGTCGAATCATCGTGGTACTTCCTGCGCTATGCTTGCCCGGACAACGACCGGGCGATGGTCGACGCGCGCGTGGCGTACTGGTGTCGCGGCGGCATCGACCAGTACATCGGCGGCATCGAGCACGCGATCCTGCATCTTTTGTATTCGCGCTTCTGGACCCGGCTGATGCGCGACTGCGGGCTGTTCGGCGAAGAAAAGCTCGACGAGCCGTTCGCCAATCTGCTGACCCAGGGCATGGTCCTCGCGCCGACCTTCTACCGCGAGAATGCGGAGGGCAAGAAGGATTGGGTCAACCCGGCGGACGTCGAGATTTCGAGCGACGAGCGCGGACGTCCGGTCGCCGCCCGGCTGCGCGCCGATGGGCAGCCGGTGTTCATCGGCGGCGTCGAGAAAATGTCGAAATCGAAGAACAACGGCGTCGATCCGCAGGCGCTGATCGACCAGTACGGCGCCGATACGGCGCGCCTCTTCATCATGTTCGCCTCGCCGCCCGACCAGTCGCTGGAGTGGTCGGATGCCGGCGTGGAAGGGGCCTACCGTTTTCTCAAGCGTCTGTGGCGGATCGTCTTCGAACACGTGTCGGCGGGCGTCGTGCCGGTGTTTTCCGGCGGCGAATTGTCGCCCGACCTAAAGAACTTCCGGCGCCAGTTGCACCAGACGATCAACAAGACCGCCGACGATTACGG
>JAISAZ010000048.1 GCA_031266435.1 Accumulibacter sp. | reverse complement strand
CGCGGTCATACGAGATGCCTCTGGGTTGGAACGGCCTCCCCGGTGCCTTCCTCAATTATCGTCTCGCAGACGATATCTTCAACATACAAGGTTGGGCTGAACGAATGTGAAGCCCAACGATTGCGTATGCGCATGAATGATGGAAGGGACAGAAGACAGAACGGCCTTCGGTTTATTCAGGGTTCGGGTATCAGATGAAAACCGATCGGTATTTCGTTGATTCTTCTCCGGCCGAAGGCCGCAAGAATTCTCTGTCTCCCGACATCTGTCCCCTGTCTCCTGATGCCTGATCAACAAAACTCCCGAAAATGCCAAAAACTCGGTGTATGCCCGTACAAATCGGTTGATTTGCGCCCGATTATGGCGCACACTCCACTCTTTTATATAAGGCTCGGCGAATGAACGAGACGATCATCAAGTATCTGAAAGATAGCGGAGAACAACTCGACAAGGATATTGCCGAAGCGCTTCACGTGCCGTTCGAGGAACTCCAAAAGAGCGTCAACGAGCTTTCGTCGCGCGGTGAGATCATCTGTTGCAAGGTGACGCGCTATATCGAAGGTCATAAAATCGAGGGACTCAGTTGCCGGCTGTCCTGCGATCTGCCGGCGCCCGCGCGCGGACGCAAGACGGGTGTCAAAAAAGACGCGAGCGCCGGAGGCGCCGGTTTCCTGACCGACTGAATTTCTCGATGCGCCCGCGTGGCGCGTCGAACGCGGTTTTTCAGCGTCCTTCTTTCGGCGCTTCTCTCCACCACGCCGTGTTCGGGTTTTCTCCGGGAACCAGTCTTTCCCCCATGATCGGCGTCAGCAATTTGACGTCGCCGGCTTCTTCGACGAGGCCGGACAGGATTTCGATCGATTCGCTCCAGGGGTGCCGCGCCAAGTCGAAAACGCCCCAATGCACGGGGACGAACGCGCGCGCGCCGATGTCGCGATAAACCTGGATGACTTCCTTCGGGAACATGTGCGTCTTCGGCCATCCGGGATTCCAGCCGTCGATTTCGATGAATGCCAGGTCGAAAGGCCCGTGTTTTGTGCCGATCTCCTTGAAATGCTCGCCGTAGCCGGAGTCGCCGCTGACGAAGACCCTGAGTTTCTCGCCCTTCACCGCGTACGAGGTCCAAAGCGTTTTGTTGCGGTTCCCGTAGGTCCGTCCGGCGTAATGGATCGTTCTTTCCGAAGCGATCGTCAATCCTTCCCGACTCAGGGCGTCGCCCCATCCGAGTTCGTCGATGCGTTCGCCGGGGATGCCCCACTTGCGCAGATGGGCGCCGACGCCGAGCGGAACGACGAAGCGCGTCTCGAAGTCCCGCAGGGTACGCATCGCGGCGTATTCGAGATGGTCGTAATGGTCGTGCGTGATGAGGACGAGGTTGACCGGCGGAATCTGGTCGCGGGGCAGGGGCGGGTCGCCGAAGCGTCGGACGATGCCGGGGAAGGGCGCGGCGTTCCCGAAGACCGGGTCGACGAGGATTCGCTTGCCTTCCAGCTCGATGATCAAAGACGAGTGCCCCAGCCAGTACGCGGCGAAATTCGCAGGTGTTTCCGAAAACGACGCGCGGTTCAGGGCGATTCGGGGCAATTCCCCGGAAGGCACGTGCGCGTTCGGCAGGATGAAGCGCTCCCAGCCTCGGCTGCCGCCGCCCGTAATGCGTTCAGGGTAGCGCGTCAGCGGCTCGGGGCTCTGGAACTGGCCGTCCTTGAAATAGGGAAGACGCTCGTAGCGCGCCAACTCCTCCTGCGTGGGCGTATGGCCGACCGTTTGGTGTACATGAAGGCCGGAGACGACTGAAACTGCCGCCAAAACTACCAAAAAAGTAAGCATGCCCTTGAAAATCCTCTTGATCCGAACAGAGGTTTGCAATTCCGATCCCCCGGTTATTTGATTCCTTTTCGAGAGTCGCCCCTGATTTTATCGACTTCGCCTTGCGGCACGCATACGGTCTTCGGCGAAGCATGAACGAACAGGAAAAGGAATGAAGACAATGGGAGAATGCGTACATTCCCCAGAAAAGCTAAATGATAAACCTTTTTTACGCGGTGAATCGCCAACCCGACTCAATCGGAGAGAGCGCGCGCGATCGTTTCGGCGTTGTGCCGCATCAGATCGAGGTAAGTCGCCGCCGGACCGTCTTTGCCCGACAGCGCGTCGGAGTAAAGCGCGCCGCCCATCTTCGCGCCGGACTCCGCGCGGATGCGTTCGAGCATCCTTGGGTCGGAGATGTTTTCCAGAAAGACCGCCGGAATTTTCTCGTTTCGCACCCGGTCGATGATGCGTCCGACATCGCGCGCGGAAGGCTCGTTCCCGGCGGCGTCGAGCGGCGAGATGAACTCGACGCCGTAGGCGTCGGAAAAGTAAGCGAAAGCGTCGTGCGAGGCGACGGCTTTTCTGCGCGCGGGCGGGATCGCATCGAAGCGCCGCCGGATTTCGGCGTCGAGCCTGGAAATTTCGCTCTTGTAACGCGAAGCGTTTTCAAAGTAGGCGTCCTTACCGCGAGGGTCTTCCACGGCCAGCGCGTTTGCGATGTTATCGACGTAGAGGACGGCGTTTGAGAGGTCGAGCCATGCGTGCGGATCGCTTCCTCCGTTTTTGAAGGGGCGCGTCTTGACGCCGCGGCTCGCGACGAGCAGGGCGCCGCGAAAGCCCGTCGAGGCGATCAGCCGATCGATCCAGCCCTCGAAGCCCAGGCCGTTGGCGATGACGAGGTTCGCCCGCGCGAGCGCGCGCGAGTCTTTGGGCGAAGGGCGCCATGCGTGCGCGTCGGAATCGGGTCCGATCAGCGTATGCACCTCGACCCTGTCTCCGCCGACAGCGCGCGTCATGTCGGCGAGAATGCTGAAAGTCGCGACGACGCGGAGCTTTTCCAACTCTTCCGATTTTTCCAACTTTTCCGGTGCGTCCACGGCGCGCGCCGGGGCGGCGGCGAAAAGGGCGAGCAGGGCGGCGGCAAATAAACCGTGGAAAAACCGCCGTGCGGAGTTTGGGAAGATTCTCTTCATCGGAAGATAGACCCTCGCGGGCCGACGAACATCGAAAGCAGATAGACCGCGCCGAGCGTCAGGACGATCGCGGGGCCGGCAGGGAGGCCGAAATAAAAGGAAAGGAGCAGACCGCCGGTCGATCCCGCAAAAGCCAGCGCGGCGGCGGCGACGAGAAGCGAGGGGACCGAATCGACCCAGAAGCGCGCCGACGCGGCGGGAAGGATCACGATCCCGACCGCCATCAGGGTGCCGAGCGCGTGGAAACCGCCGACGAGATTGACGACGACGAGCGTCATGAAACCGTAGTGCGCCAGCGGACCCAGGCGGCTGACCCGCGCAAGATAAGCCGGGTCGCAGCACTCGAAGACGAGCAGACGCAGCCCGAGCGCAAGCGCGGCGACCGAGAGCGTCGCAAACGCGGAAAGGAGGATCAGGGCGGCGTCGTCGAGCGCGAGCACGCTCCCGAACAAAACGTGCAGAAGGTCGACGTTGCCGCCACGGGCTGAAATGAGCAAAACGCCCGCGGAGAGCGAAATCAGGTAAAACGCCGCGAAACTCGTATCCTCGCGGATGACCGAATGGCGCGCGACGCCGCCCGCGAGCAGCGCGACGGCGATTCCCGCGACCATGCCGCCGAAGGTCATCGTCGAGAGCGACAAACCGGAGGCGAGATAAGCGACGGCGGCGCCGGGGAGGATCGCGTGGGAAATCGCATCGGCGGCGAGGCTCATCCGGCGCAGCATCAAAAAAACGCCGACCGGCGCCGCGCCGAGCGAGAGAGCGAGGCAGGCCGCGAGCGCGCGCCGCATGAAACCGAATTCGACAAAAGGCGAAATCAGCGGCAGGTCCGAAAAAAAGTTCAACACGCGCCCACCCGCATCCGTTCCCGCGCACGCGCGAAGTTTTCCTCGGTCAAAACCGCCTCCGTCGGCCCGTCGGCGACGAGTTCGCGCGCGAGCAGGAGCGCGCGCGGGTACTCTCTCCGAACGTGCGCGAGGTTGTGGAGCGCGCTGACGATCGTGCGTCCCTCCGCGTTCCAGCGGCGGACCAGCGCCGCGAGGTCGGCGATCGTCGCTTCGTCGATCGCGTTATAAGGCTCGTCGAGCACGATCAGCGGAGCGTCTTCGAGGATGAGCCGCGCGAAACGCGCGCGCTGGAGCTGTCCGCCGGAAAGCTCGCCGATCAAGCGCTTTTCCAGCCCGCCGAGGCCGACCGTGGCGATCGCCTCGGCGAGACGCTCCCTGGCGGCGCGCGAAAAAGCGCGAAAAGCGCCGAATTCCCGCCACAAGCCCATCGCGGCGAAATCGTAAACCGAAATGGGAAAATCCACGTCGAAACCGGACGTTTGCGAAAGATAAGCGATCGGCGTCGCCGGGTCGGTCGGGGCGATTGAAGGAGTTGAAGAATTCCGCGCGTCACCGAGTCGGATTTCGCCGTCCATCGGGGACAATTCGCCGACGATTCCCTTGAGCAGCGTCGACTTGCCCGTCCCGTTGGGACCGACGACGGCGAGCAGGCTTCCCGGCGCGACTTCACCGCTCAAACGAAGGACCGCCGGACGACGATCGTAGCCCAGCGTCACTTTATCGAAAACGAGAAGCGGCGCGCGCATCAACGAGTTGCCCAAAAAACGGCCGCCCACGCCAGACCGATCGGGACGAGGCCGCAAACGAGGCGCGCGGCGGCGCTCGATGCGAGGACAGAATCCCCGTGCGCGAAAAAAGTCGAATTCACCGATCCCGTCGAGTCTGTCGAACTCGGATCGGAAGGCGTTTCCAGGCGGCGAAAGGGCACGGGCGTCATCAGGCTAATCGTCGGCAAGACGCGCGACGGGCAGCCGCGAAGCACGGCGGGGCGAAGTCGGCGAAGTCACGGACGATTTGGAAAAAGAATAAAGCAGAAAAACGGTCGGACGCCGATCCACGCGCGGCGCCTCGCGCTCTTGCCATTCCGCGCGGGAATGGACCGAGATATGCTCGTCGGGCAGCGTCAGCTCGGTCGCGACGCCGATCCGGGTCTGCGGCGCGCAGACCACAAGAAGCGCGTCGAACAAGCGGCGGTTTCGATAGGGCGCCTCGATGAATATCTGGGTACGGTTTTCGCGGCGCGACTCTCTTTCGAGTTCGAGGATTTTCTTTCTCCGCGCGTCGTCCTTGACGGGCAGATAACCGTGAAAAGCGAAATTCTGCCCTGAAAAGCCCGACGCCATCAGCGCGAGCACGATCGACGAAGGGCCGACCAAGGGGACGACGCGCAGGGAAGAGCGATGCGCGAGCGCGACGAGTTCGGCGCCCGGGTCGGCGACGCCGGGGCAACCGGCTTCCGAAAGTACGCCGACGTCGTTTCCGGCGAAGAGAGGCGAAAGCAGCTTGGCGACTTCGCTTTCGGGTGTATGCGCGTTCAGTTCGCTGATCCGAATCTCCTGAAGGCACTTCCCCGAAGAAATGCGTTTCAACACCGCGCGCGCCGACTTCGCGTTCTCGGCGACGAAATAATCGAGTTCCCGAACACGGTCGACCACCTCGGCAGACAGCGCCCTTTCAGGCGGCAGGTCGCCGAGCGGAACGGGAATCAGAAACAAGCGGCCTTTTTTCATCCTTACAGAGAAACGACGCTTGCGGAACGTTGGGCATCGCTACGCTCAGCCCAACCTATGCGCTCAGAAAAAACCTGATGAGCGGGTACGCGCGGGCGCTTCTGGAAGCGTCCGCGCGTTTTGGGAGGGTTTATTGAACTTTCGCTTTTTGGCGCAGTTCGTCGACCATTTTGGAGATGTTCTGCGCCTGCAACTGCTGTTCCAGACGCGGTTTGAGTTCTTCAAAAGTGGGGATGCTCAACGGACGGGTGTCTTCGAGCTGTATGACGTGGAAGCCGTATTCGGTGCGAACCGGAGTAACGGTGTATTCCCCTTTCTTGAGTTGGACGAGCGCCTCGCCGAAAGGTTTGACGAAGTTGGTCGGGTTGTTCCAGCCCAGATCGCCGTTCGTCGTTTTCGCGCTCGGGTCGATCGACTTTTTCACGAGGTCTTCGAACTTGGAGCCTTGCTTGAGTTCGGTGATGATGCCGGCGGCTTCGTTCTCGGTGGCGACGAGGATATGGCGCAGCTTGTACTCGGTGTTGCCGACCTGGGTCTTGATTTCGTCGTAACGCCGTTGCATCAACACTTCGCTGATCGGGTGCGTTCTTGCGTAGTCCTGGATGTAAGCGCTGATCAGAACCTTTTGGCGCGCCGTTTCGACCTGCGCGACGATCGCGGGGTTTCTGTCGAGTTTCGCTTTTTTCGCCTGTTCCAGGATGAGCGCGCGCCGGATCATCTCTTCGCGGACCGACGCCATGAATTCGGGCGAATCCTGCGCGCCCTGCGCCCTTTGTTCGGCGATCAGGACGTTGACGAGGCTGTTTGGAACGCCGACGCCGTTGACGGTGACAAACGCTTTTTCAGCCGCCATGACCGAGGCCGATAAAAAGACGCCTGCCAACAGGCTCGCCGCGAGTTTCGATAATTTAAGCATTTTCAGTGTTTCCTTCTGACTGTGTTTGGAATGACTAGTGGTGAATCGTTCCGCGTAAACGGGTTGCGCGGGGACGGGGGACCGACGTTTCGAGGTTTTCGACGAAGGGGTCCGAATGTCCAAGGCATGGATTTTACACGAATTCGGTCGCCTAGGCGCTTTTTACCCGTCCTTGTTTTCTGGAAGATATTTCGAGATCAGGACGCCCTGGAGGAGGGCGAAGACGAACATCATGCCGAGGCCGCCGAAGAGTTTGAAATTGACCCAGGTTTCCGTCGAAAAGCCGAGGAGGAAGGCGACGGCCACGTTGATAAAGCCCATGACGAAGAAACACACCGCCCAATAGACGTTCAGGATCGACCACGCCGCGTCGGGCAACTCGATCTGCGCGCCCAGGAGCGTTCGGATCAGGTTTTTTTTGAGAAACAAGCTGCTTCCGACGAGCGCGAGCGTGAAAAACCAGTAGACCGCGGTCGGTTTCCACTTGACGAAGGTTTCATCGTGCAAGAGGAGCGTTATTCCGCCCAGGAGGGTGATGATGACCAGGTTGGCCCAGAGTGTCGTCCCGACCTTGCGATGCTTCAGCCACGACCACGCGACCTGAAAGCCCGTCGCCGCCATCGCCGCGGCCGTCGCGGCGTAGATGCCGAAAAACTTGAACGCGATGAAAAAGAGGATGATCGGGAAAAAATCGAAGAACAGTTTTTGCATGACGTCTGCCGTCACCGGAGTTTTTTTACAAGATAATTTGGATTTGCCGCGACGACCTCGTAGCGGCTCCCACGTTTCAGTTCGCTGATAACTCGGCGAACCTCCCATTCGCTTGAGTCCGCCGAGTCGTCGAAAAGGATGAACCCGCCGGTTTCCAGAATGGAATCGACGTTTTCAAAGTCGCGTTTAGCGTTTTCATACGAATGGTTTCCGTCGATATAGGCAAAACTGATCAGGCCGCCAAGCTGGATTTGGCGCCCCAAGACATCCGTTTCGAGCATGCCAGCTTTCCACGCGGCGAAAAAATCGTCCGAGAGTTTTTCTACTGTGTAGGGTAAGCAATCCCGGCTGAAAAAGGAGATATTCCGGATATACGATTCCTTGACGAAGGTCCGGTATTCCCCATGCGTGATCGTGCTCCCTTCAAGTAGCTTTTGCGGGTTTTCACTACCCTCGAATATCCATTTGTCTGACGTTATCAGCGGGTTCGTCTTTCCGTTCTTTTGCAGGTAAAAACTGATCAGATTGGTGGAAAGGCCGCAAAAGGAGCCGATTTCGATTAGGGGTCTGCTGGACGGCAGATGCTCAATTGCGTATTCGATGCAATAAAGGTTCCCGTTCTCAAGCATTCCCGGGTTCGCGAATTTCAACCAGTCGATGAATTCGCAGGGTTTGGGTTGTTTTTTACGCAACATTTCCCACGCTTTTTTTAATAGTCTCACATGCATGAGCTATTCTCCGAAGCGCGGAATCCGCAAGGACGCGGCGGCGGTCTGCGGGGTGCTCAGGGCAGGGAGGACGCCGAGCAGCGGGACGTCGATTCGCGCTTTCAGAGCGTCCAGGTTTTCCTCGAAACGCGGCATGTCGGGGTCGATGCGGTTGGCGATCCACCCGGCGAGGGTGAGGTCGGCGGCGGCGATCGAGTCGACCGTCAGCAGCGCGTGGCTGATGCAGCCCAAGCGCATACCGACGACGAGAATGACCGGGATGCCGAGCGCTTGCGCGAGGTCGCGCGTGTCGATTTTCGGGCCGAGCGGGACGCGGAAGCCTCCGACGCCTTCGACGACGACGGCGTCGGCGATTTCACGCAAGGCGTTGAAAGCGGCGACGATCTTTTCGATTTCGATGGGGCGTCCGGCTTCGTCCGCCGCGATGTGCGGCGCGATCGCGGGGCGAAAGAGGTAAGGGTTGAGAAGCGCGCGCGGCGCGGCGATCCCGGACGCGGCGGCGAGCGATTCCACGTCGTCGTTTTTTCCGTCGGAATCCGTTCCCGCCGCGACGGGTTTCATCCCGACGGCCCGCACCCCGGCGTTTTTCAGGGCGTAAAGCCAAGTCGTCGCGGAAAAGGTCTTCCCGATTTCGGTATCGGTTCCGGCGATGAACCAGGCGCTTTTGGCTTGTTTTGCGATCATGCGTGTATTCTCTTCGGGATCATAGGCGTGCGGAACAGAACACGACGTCGTAAGTTGCCGGCAAACCCTCGGCGCCGCGATGGATTTCGTAGGACGCCGTGAGTTTCTGCCACGCCGCGCGCCCCATCATCCCGCCGCGCGCGCCGCTGCCGACGGTTTGCGCGCCGATTTCCTTGATCGAGCGCAACAGGGACTTCAGGTCGGGGTAGTACGCGCGGCATTCCTCACGGAATAGTGCGATGTCATGAAACCCCGCGCTTTCGAGCGTGGGTTCGACGGACTCGGCGTCGCCGAAGGGGAGGGTGTGGCGGTATTCGTCGACGCCGGAAAACGCCTCGCGCAGCTCGCGGAAGGTGCCTTGGCCGAGCGTGCTTAAAACGAGCCGCCCGCCGGGTTTGAGCGTACGCGCGGCTTCGGCGAAGACTTTTGCGTTGTCGCACCACTGGATCGTCAGGCTCGACCACCAGAGGTCGAAGACGCCGTCGGGCAGCGGCAGGTTTTCGATGTCGGCCATGAAGCACGCGTCGGTTGCCAAGCGCGCGCGCGCGAGCATCGAAGGCGCGAAATCCGCGCCGACGATCCGGGCGCGGGGCCAGCGCGCCCGAAGCAGACGCGCGCCGTAGCCGGTTCCGCAGCCCGCGTCGAGAATGTCCGCAGGGTCGGTGATGCGTTCGGAAAACGCGTCGAGCAGGCGGCGGCAGACTCGGCGCTGTACGGTCGCCGCGTCGTCGTAGGTTTCGGCGGCGCGTTCAAACGACGCGCGGATCCGGGCGGAACTCGAAAGCATGGGCGTCATTCGATTCCCGGTTCGTCCCGGTCGGCTCCGCCTTGCGAACTGGAAAAGGAATGATCGCAGATCCATCGCGCGACGGTTTCGGGATGATGGACAAAGGGCGCGTGCGCCGCACCGGGGAGGATTTCGAGCCGCGCGTCGGGGAGTTGCGCTTTCATCCGCCGCGCGGCTTCGACCGGCATCAGCGGGTCCTTGTCGCCGTGGACGAGGCGTACGGGGATTTCGATCGACGCGACGCGCGCGCGGAGGTCGACGCAGCGCAACCATTCGAGTCCCCGAAGCAAGGAGGCGGTGTCCGGCGCAGGCAAGAGCGCGGGTGCGAGCGCGCGCGTCGCCTCCCTCGCGTGGGCGTCGCCCTGATTGAGCAGCGCGTTGAAGCGTTGGAGCGTTCCCGGCGCGTCCGTTTTGACCGCGTCCGCAAAAGATTCGAGAAGTTCGGGGGCTTGGGCGCAGCCCCAGCCCGGTTTTTGCAAAAAGCAGGGGGAGGTCCCGATCAGAACCAGCCCGGAGAATCGCCGGGGAAAATCGAGCGCGGCCTGGAGCGCGATCATCCCGCCGAGCGACCAGCCGCAAAGGATCGAGCCTTCGGGGACTTCGCGCGCCAGACGGCGGGCGGTCTCCTCGAAATCGACGGAAGCGGGACGCCCGGAAGGCGTCGAAGAGTTGGACGCTTCGGACGCCTCAGACCCACACCCCGGCAGGGACAGACGCTGGACTTTATACGTTTGCGCGAGCGCCCCGGCGAGCGCCTCCCAGACGAGCGGGGTGAAACCCCATCCAGGGATCAGCGCGACATTTGCGGGAATCGAAGAGAGCGGCATCACGCCAGTTCGCGCAAGGCGGCAAGGAGCGCGGCGACGTGGGCTTCGGTATGCGCCGCCGAAAGCGAGACGCGGAGTCTCGCGCTCCCCTTGGGCACCGTCGGCGGACGGATCGCCGGAACCCACAAGCCTTTATCGTAAAGCGTGGAAGCGACGCGCAGGGCTTCGTGGTTGTCGCCGATGATGACCGGCTGGATCGCCGTCGGCGACGGAACCAGTTTCCAGCGCGTCCCGGCAAGCCCGGTGCTCATCTGCTGCGCGAGTCGCTTCAGTTGCGCGCGCCGCGCGTCGCCGTTTTCGATCAGGTCGAGGCTTGCGAGTAGCGCGCACGCGATCGCGGGGCTCGACCCGGTGGTGAAGATATAGGTGCGCGCGCGTTGCAGCAGCCCTTCGACGACGAGTTCCGAAGCGGCGATAAAAGCGCCTGACGCGCCCGCGGCCTTGCCGAGCGTTCCCATATAGACGATGCGCTCGCTGCGCGGGAGGTCGAAGTGCGCGAGGCTGCCCCGACCCTGCGGGCCGAGCACACCGAAACCGTGCGCGTCGTCGACGACGAGCCACGCATCGAATCTTTCGGCGAGTTCCAGAAGACCCGGCAGCGGCGCGATGTCGCCGTCCATGCTGAAGACGGCGTCGGTCACGATCAGCTTGCGTTTTGCGCGGCTTTGCGCGAGCAGGCGTTCCAGCACCGCAAGGTCGGCGTGCGGGTAGCGCAGGCTGTCGGCGCGCGAGAGCAGGACGGCGTCGATCAGCGAAGCGTGATTCAGGCGGTCGGCGAAAACGGCGTCGCCGCGCCCCACGAGCGCCGGGACGATGCCGAGATTCGCCATGTAACCTGTTGTCATCAAAAGCGCGCGCTCGAAGCCCGAAAACGCGGCAAGCCTCCGTTCGAGCGCCTCGTGCGGCTCGATGTGTCCGCTGACGAGGTGCGAAGCGCCGCTCCCGACACCGAAGCAGCGCGCGCCGTCGCAGAGCGCTTCGATCAGCGCCGGGTCGTTGGCGAGACCGAGGTAGTCGTTGCTGCAAAAACTGATGCGATCGAGTCCGTCGATCCGCGCCAGGGGGCCGCAGGGCGCGTCGAGCGTCCGCCGGCGGCGGCGGAGGCCGTCGCGCTCCAGAGCCGAGAGCGTGGCGCGCAGTTCGTCGATGAGCGCATTCATGCGGGGGCGTCCATTCTTTTCAGTTCTGAAGCAGCGCCGCTTCGAGCGCGTCGGCAGCGCGGAGCGCCAGGAATTCGCACTCGTCGGGCGTGATGATGTACGGCGGCATGAAATAGACGGTCGTCCCCATGGGGCGCAGAAGGATTTCGCGCTTCAGGGCTTCCCGGTAGAACTTGCGCGAGAAGCCGGGGTCGTCGGTGAGAACGTCGAAAGCGGCGATCATCCCGCGCTGGCGCGGATTTGCGACGCCGGGATGCGCGGCGAGCGGCGCGATACACCGGGCGAGGTGCGCGGCGAGCGCGCGGTTGTTTTCGATGATATTGTCGGACTCGAAAATGTCGAGCGTCGCCAGCGCCGCGCGGCACGCGAGCGCGTTGCCCGTGTAGGAGTGCGAGTGCAGGAATCCGCGCGTGATCGCGTCGTCGTAAAACGCCTCGAATACGCGCTCGGTCGTCATGACAATCGAGAGCGGGAGGTAGCCGCCCGAAATGCCTTTTGAAAGGCAGAGGAAGTCCGGGCGGATTTTTGCCTGTTCGTGCGCGAAGAAGGTCCCGGTGCGCCCGCAGCCGACGGCGATTTCGTCGCAGATCAGGTGGACTTCGTAGCGGTCGCAGAGTTCGCGCGCGCATCGCAGGTATTCGGGGTCGTACATCGCCATGCCGTTGGCGCACTGAATCAAGGGTTCGACGATCAGCGCGGCGATTGCCTCGTGATGCGCTTCGAGATGGCGTTCGAGCGATCCGGCGGCGCGCCGTGCGGCGTCGACGGGGGATTCTCCGTCTCGGCGCGCGGCGGGGGAGGCGACGGTCGCCGACGCGCGCACGAGGGGGGCGTAGGCCTCCTTGAAGAGCGGGACGTCGGTGACCGAAAGCGCGCCGACGGTCTCGCCGTGGTAGCCGCCTTCGAGGCAGAGGAACTCGCTTTTTTTATCGAATCCCCGGTTGCGCCACGAATGAAAGGACATTTTCAGCGCGATCTCGGTCGCCGACGCGCCGTCGGAAGCGAAGAAACAGTGGCCGAGCGCGCCGCCCGTCAGCTTTGAGAGGCGTTCGGAAAGCTCGACGACGGGTTCGTGCGTGAAACCCGCGAGAATCACGTGTTCGAGCGCGTCCATCTGCGCGCGCAAGGCCGCGTTGATCCGTGGATTGGCGTGCCCGAAGAGGTTGACCCACCACGAACTGATCGCGTCCAGATAGCGATTCCCGTCGAAGTCGTAAAGCCACGCGCCGCTCCCGCGCGCGATCGGGATCAGCGGCAAACTCGCGTCGCCGGTGTCCGCGTAATGCTTCATCTGCGTACAGGGGTGCCAAACGGCGTTGAGGCTGCGGTGAAGCAGTGTCGCGTTGCTCGTCATGGCGGTCAGTGCGCGTCAGTGCAACGTCTGCGAGGGCGCGTTACCCTGTTCCGGCATTTCGGCGTGGACCGTATCGCCTTCGATGTTCGGATACAGCGGCGCGCCGCAGTCTTCGCAGAATTCAAGAGGGAAGGGCTGTTCGAGGAGCACGATTTCCTTCACGCCGATTTCGCGCAGCAGATTTTCGATCTCGCCGGCGGTATCGCAGTTCTCGTTTTCGGAACCGAGGAGCGGCCAGACGATTCCGTGAAAGATCGCGTCGCCGTCGCGTGGGCCGAAACCGATCCGGTATTCCTCGATCTGCTCGTCGTGGAAACCGCCGATGACGACGCGCAGAGATTCGGCGGGCATACCCAGCGTCGTTTGCAAAAAGGCAACCGACGCGCGTACCGAGTACGGGCGCGACGCGAGGTCGGCGGAGCGGCACGCCGCGTAATACGCATCGGCAAGGAGCGGACGGAACGCGCACCCGGTGAGCAGGGGGTCGAGGCAGGGGCTGCCCTGTTTGACCCATTCGCGGTCCGCCGCTTCGCGCGTGCAGTTGTCCGATTCGTTCCAGCGGAAAAGCGGCTCTCCGGTCGGAACGGCGATCGCGCCGATCAAATAGCGCGTATCGGAAAGAAAAGGATTCGTCTCGGGCATTTCGGACGCGTCGATGCGGACCGGCACACGATCGATCGCGGCCTGTCCGAGTTCGCGCATCAAAAGCCAGGTGTCGACAAAGCTGTGCGGCATCTGGTCGGGGCTGTAGAGATAATCGGAGAGCGAAAGCTGCGCGCCGGCGGCGAGGACGTGCGCGCCGAGCTGAACCTTGAGCGTATCGACGATCGTTTTCGGGATGATTCCCGACGGGATCGAAAAACGCGACCACGCGAGCAGGGGAATGTTGATCAGCAAAACGTCGTAATCGCGCCCCTTGCGCGTCAGCGTACAGGATTCCGTACGCGCTTCGAGGATGTCTGCCAGACAGTCGTGCGCGGCGGCGTTCGAGTCGTACAGGCGGTCCAGCGAAGCGTTCAGGTCGTCTTCGGCGCCGTCGTTCAGGAGTCTGTCGATGATCTCGGCGAGCTTTTTTTCCCAGAAAGCGTCTTCGAGCTTCCCGCCGGATTCCGACAATCGCAGGGAAAGTCGTCCAAGCTCAGCGGCGTCGGTCGAAATGCGCTTACGGGTAATCGGGCGATTGCGTGCCATGGAAATTATCAATCGGTTCGGAAGAATTTTTCAGTATACCAGAGGATAAGCCTCCCGGTGCGCGGAAGAGCGCCGAATCGCACCGAATATGCGCGGCGAAAAAAGCGGGGCGCGGAACGCTCAGCGTCCGCCATGCTTTCGCGGGAGGGTTATACTATATCTTTTATCACTTTCCGAGTCTGAACCGTGGAAATGTCCGACCCTCAAAAAACAAATCCTCAAAACCCGACGTGGGAGCGCGAGCTTCTCGAAAAAATCGCGATGACCGCTCTGAAAGAACAGCGCGCGAAGCGTCGTTGGGGCATCTTTTTCAAACTCGCGGCGCTCGTGTATTTCGTCGCGCTCTTCGCCGTCTTCATGGACTTCGGCGCGACGGAAAAGCTCACCGACGGAAAAAGATACACGGCGCTCGTCAATCTGAACGGGGTGATCGAACCTTCGGGGAACAGCAGCGCCGAAAAGATCAACGAAGCGCTGCAATCCGCTTTTGAAGACAAGGGGACCGTCGGAGTCGTCCTTCGGATCAACAGTCCCGGAGGCAGCCCCGTCCAATCCGGGATCATTTACGACGAAATCCGCAGACTCCGCAAGAAATATCCCGACACTCCGCTCTACGTCGTCGTCGAAGACCTCTGCGCATCGGGCGGATACTACGTCGCCTCGGCCGCCGACAAGATTTTCGTCGACAAAGCCAGCGTCGTCGGTTCGATCGGCGTTCTCATCGACGGATTCGGCTTTACCGGCGCGATGGAAAAACTCGGCGTCGAGCGTCGCCTGCTGACGGCGGGGACGAACAAGGGCTTTCTCGACCCCTTCTCCCCGCAGGATGAAGCCCAGAAAGAACACGCGCGCAAACTCCTCGACGAAATCCACCAGCAGTTCATCACCGTCGTCCGCGAAGGGCGCGGAGACCGCCTGAAAGAAACGCCCGAACTCTTTTCCGGCCTCTTGTGGACGGGAGCGCAGAGCGTCCAGATCGGGCTTGCCGACGACTTCGGCACGGTCAGCAGCGTCGCGCGCGACCTGATCAAGGCCAGCGACATCAAGGATTTCTCGACCAAGGAAAACCTCGCCGAGCGTTTTGCCAAGCGCCTCGGCAGCGAAGTCGGCGAATCGTTTTCGGCGCGTCTTTTCGGAAAGACCGGAGAAATGCGTTGAAAGACCGGCAGGGGCATCAGGGATCAGGAGACGGGAGACAGGAGACAGAGGTGTAGGGGCACGGCGCGCCGTGCCCAGCGGCGGCATAGGTTGGGGTGAGCGAAGCGATGCCCAACGTTCCGCAGGCGTAGGAATGATGGAATGGGGAAGGAAGGGCGGATTTCCGTATTCGCGGGTTTTCGTAGGGGCACGGCGTGCCGTGCCCAGCGGCGGTATAGGTTGGGGTGAGCGAAGCGATGCCCAACGATTCCGTATGCGGATGAATGACGGAATAGGATGTCAGGAATCAGATAAAAACCGATTTCAACCGCGAAAGGCGCGAAAGACGCGAAAGTGAAGTGTTCGCATAAATTTTCGCGCGTGTCCGTGTTTGGCGGTTCTAATTTCCTGATTCCTGATCGGGCACGGCACGCCGTGTCCCTACAATCCATCTGATTCCTGATTCCTGCTCCCTCGCTGTATAATGAGATCACAGACTCTCCCACTACGACGATGACCAAACTCGCCTACACCGCACGCAACGACGCGCTCTTCAAAATGATCTTCGGCGACGACCGGGACATCGACATCCTCACGGACTTCCTCCAAGCCGTTCTCGACCTGCCGGCGGAAGAATACGAAGAAGTCACGCTCGCCGACCCCCACCTCGCCCGCGAAAGTCCCGAAGACAAACTCGGCATACTCGACGTCAAAGTCAAGACACGCTCAGGTAAACTCATCGACATCGAAATACAAGTCTGCGACCAAGCGCAGATGCGCGAACGCATCGTCTTCTACCTGGCAAG
>JAISAZ010000063.1 GCA_031266435.1 Accumulibacter sp. | reverse complement strand
GTTGGCCCGACTGCCGCACACTGGGGCGCATCGTATCGCTCAGAGCCGAGGGCAACAAGACACCCCGATCCGAAGCGCGTTACTACATCAGTTCAGCATCACTCACTCCCGAGCAACTTGCCCGTGCGGTACGCCGGCACTGGGCGATCGAAAACGACCTGCATTGGCGGCTCGATGTCATGATGCGCGAGGACGCGTGCGCGGTGAGCCGCGACAACGCGCCGGAGAATCTTTCGATCATCCGCAGGCTCATTCTCAATGCGCTCAAACTCGACAAAACACATCCGAAGAAAAGCGTTCGTTCGCGACGCAAGAGAGCCGCTTGGGATGACGATGAGCGGATGCGTGTCTTGGGTATGGCTCCTTTATGATCTTTAGGTGCAATCGCCCTGCCTTGTCAGGGAGGGGAGATGCGTGACTCCCTCCCCTGATAAGGGGAGGGATGGGGAGGGGTTCCCGATCGGTGACTCAAAGCTCTTCCTTCGGCGGCGAAGCCGCCGCTGACTGATCTGATTCCTGATCATGTCACGGTACTTCATGCGAGGATACACCCCCTTCGGCGGCCTTTCGGAGCCATTCTGAAGCTTGTGTTTCGTCCTTCGGTACGCCGCGTCCGTCCCGATACATGGTGCCGAGAGCGTATTGCGCGTCGGCTTCTCCCTGCTCGGCGGCTTTTCGGTACCATTCGGCTGCTTGCGTAGTGTCCTTCGGCACGCCGCGTCCGTTGTCAAACAGGATACCCAGACCGAATTGCGCATGGGCCAATCCCTGTTCGGCGGCCTTGCGAATCCATTCAAGCGCTTTGACGTCGTCCTGCGGCACACCGCGCCCGTGCAAGTACTGGGCACCGAGAGAGTATTGCGCGTAGGGGTTTCCTTGCTCGGCGGCTTTTCGATACCACTGTGCCGCTCGCTCCTCGTCCTTCGGTACGCCGCGTCCGTCACTATACAGGATGCCAAGAGAGTATTGCGCGCTGGCGTCCCCCTGTTCGGCGGCTTTTTTGTACCACTCGCCCGCTTGTGCCTCATCCTTCGGTACGCCGCGCCCCTTCAAGTACTGAACGCCGAGAAGGAATTGCGCGTTGGTGTGTCCCTGCTCGGCGGCTTTACGGAACCACTCCGCCGCTTGTGCGTCGTCCTTCGGCACGCTGCGCCCGGTTAGGTACAGGACGCCAAGAATGGCTTGCCCGCTGACGTGCCCCTGCTCGGCGGCTTTTCGGAACCATTCTGCCGCTTTTGCCTCGTCCTTCGGTACTCCGCGCCCGTCTCGATACAGGACGGCGAGATTGATTTGCGCGTCGACGTCTCCCTGCTCGGCGGCTTTTTGAAACCATTCGGTAGCTTTCGCATCGTCTTTGGGTACGCCGCGCCCCTCCGCGTAGAGGGCGCCGAGATTGCTTTGCGCATCGGCGTACCCTTGCTCGGCGGCTTTTCTGAACCACTCCGCCGCTTGTGTCTCGTTTCGCGGTACACCGCGCCCGTTGTTAAACAGGGTGCCCAGAATGAATTGCGCGTGGATGTTTCCCTTCTCGGCGGCCTTTCGGAACCACTGTGCCGCCTTTGCATCGTCCTTCGGCACACCGCGCCCTTCCAAGTACAGGACGCCGAGAACGGCTTGCGCGCGGACGAGTCCCTGCTCCGCAGCCTTTTTGTACCACTCCGCTGCTTTTTCCTCATCTTTCGGGAGACCACGCCCAGCAGAGTACAGGGCGCCGAGACTGCTTTGCGCGTCGGCGTCCCCCTGCTCCGCAGCCTTTTTGTACCACTCCGCCGCTTTTTCCTCGTCCTTCGATACGCCGCGCCCGGTTGCGTACCGGACGCCCAGATTGAACTGCGCGACAGCAAACCTTTGCTCGGCGGCTTTTCGGTACCACTCGGTCGCTTTTGCCTCGTCCTTCGGTACGCCGCGCCCCTCCGCGTAGAGGAGACCAAGACTGCTTTGCGCCTCGGCCAGCCCCTGTTCGGCGGCTCTTTTGAACCACTCCGCCGCTTTGACCTCGTCCTTTGGCACACCTTCTCCAGTCAGGTACAGGGTGCCGAGGTGGAATTGCGCGCTTGCGTCTCCGCGCATCGCGGCCTGACGATTTGCCTCGAACGTATTCGATTCGCTTGTCTGAGTGCCAACACTTTGCGCGTCCGCATTCAAAGAGAAGAGCGCCGCCGCAAAGAGCGTAAGGAAGATCGAAGAAAAGAATCGTGAGCCTTGCATTTTCTTTTTCTCGTCAGGATGGGTGGAAAAGCATTTTATTGCATTTCGGGAGGCAGGGGATCAGGGATCAGGAATCAGATCAATTACCGGCGGCTTCGCCGCCGTATAGGTTGGGGTGAGCGCAGCGATGCCCAAGGTCTCGCTTGCGCGAAGCGCAAGCCATAAATCAGGTATCAGGAATCAGATGTCAGGGATCAGATCGGTTAGCGGCGGCGTTGCCGCCGGGGAAAAACAACAAAATACCGATCGGTTTTCATCTGATCCCTGATACCTGACATCTGTCCTCTGTTGGGCACGGTGTGCCGTGCCCTATCAGGAATCAGGAAACAAGAACCGCGAAACACGCGAAAATTTATGCAAACACTTCACTTTCGCGTCTTTCGCGCCTTTCGCGGTTGAAATCGGTTTTTATCTGATTCCTGCCATCCTGTTCCGTCATTCATCCGCATACGGAGCGTTGGGGTTCGCTTCGCTCATACGTTCGCGGAATCGTTGGGCTTCGTTCCTCAGCCCAACCTATACCGCCGATGGGGCACGGCACGCCGCGTTCGTTCAAGTATCGGGCGCCGAGACTGTTTTGCGCGGTGGCGTGTCACTGCTCGACGGATTTTCGAAACCAATCGAATGCTTTTGCCTCGTCCTTCGGTACGCCGCGCCCGTTCAGGTACAGGGCGCCGAGATTGTGTTGCGCTCTGGCGTGCCCCTGCTCGGCGGCCTTTCGGTAGTACTCCGCCGCTTTGGTCTCGTCCTTCGGCGCGCCTTCTCCGGTCTGGTAGATGAAACCGAGACGGAATTGCGCGTCGGCATTGCCCTGTTCGGCGGCTTTTTCAAGCGATTCCAGCGTTTCGGTCCCGCCCTTCGGTACATTGCGCGCAGTCCCGTACAGGAGATTCAGAATGGTGTGTCCGCGGATGTTTCCCACTTTGGCGGCTTTTTTGTACCATTCGATCTCTTGTACCTCGTCCTGCGGCGTACCGTACCCAGCCCCGTACAGGAGGCTCAGAATGGTTTGCGCGCGAACCTCTCCCTGTTCGGCGGCTTTTTTGAACCATTCGGCCGCTTTTGCGTAGTCCTTCCGTACGCCTTCTCCGTTCTGGTAGAGGACGCCCAGAATGAATTGCGCGGCGGCGTCTCCGCGCATCGCGGCTCGGTGATTCACCTTGAATTCGTTCGATTCGCTTGTTTGGGCGTCGGCGCTTTGCGCGTCCGCATTCAAAGAGAGGAGCGCCGCCGCAAAGAGCGTAAGGAAGATCGAAGAAAAGAATCGTGAGCCTTGCATTTGCTTTTTCTCGTCAGGATGGGTGGAAAAGCATTTTATTGCATTTCGGGAGGCAGGGGATCAGGGATCAGGAATCAGGGATCAGGAATCAGATCGGTTAGCGGCGGCTTCGCCGCCGAAGTGACGAAAACCCACCCGGAATACCATCCCATCGTAGGGGCACGGCGTGCCGTGCCCACGGTTTCATTCCATTTCCAAACCCTCGTCCGTCATTCACGCGTTCGCGTAACGTTGGGATTCGCTTCGCTCACCCCAACCTATATTCTCCATTATTCCGTCATTCATACGTATGCGGAGTCGTTGGGCTTCGTTCCTCAGCCCAACCTATACCGCCGAGAACGGAGCGGAAACGCTATAGGTTGGGCAGAGCGTAGCGATGCCCAACGTTTCCGGGCGGCATGAAAAAGCGGCTACCGGCGGCGAAGCCGCCGCTGACTGATCTGATTCCTGTCATCTGATGCCTGATCCCTGATCACGCGAGGATACGCCTCCTTCAGCGGCTTTTCGGAGCCACTCCGCGGCTTTTGCATCGTCTTTGGGTACGCCGCGCCCTTCCGCGTAGAGGAGACCGAGATTGTTTTGCGCGCGGGCATCTCCCTGTTCGGCGGCTTTTTTGAACCATTTGGCCGCTTTAGCGTAGTCTTTCCGCACACCTTCTCCGTTCTGGTACAGGACACCCAGAATGTATTGCGCGGCGGCGTCTCCGCGCATCGCGGCTCGGTGATTCACCTTGAATTCGATCGATTCGCTTGTTTGAGCGTCGGCGCTTTGCGCGTCCGCATTCAAAGAGAGGAGCACGGACGCGCAGATCAATAGGGAAACCAAAGAAAAACCGTAATGTCGCATGTTTTTTCGCGTCACGAGGGGTGGGAAACCGCCTTTGGATTCTATCCCTTTTCCAGAGGCAGGGGTTCAGGGATCAGGAATCAGGAGACAGAGAAATATGCGGCGGCTTTGCCGTCGAAGAAAAAGCAACGAAAACCCGATCGGTTTTTTCTGTCTCCCGTCTCCTGACATCTGATTCTTGGTACCTGATATGCGCCTGCGGAATCGTTGGGCTTTGCTTAGCGCAGCCCAACCTATACCGCCGATGGGCACGGCACGCCGTGCCCCTACAATTCTTCTGATCCTGAAAATGGTCGGGAAACCGAACACGGGGGTATTGGATACTGAAAAAACGCGGAAAACGCATTCACGAAAGGAGCGAGAGGATGAAGAAAGAATTCAAGGTCCGGTTTCCCGGCGGACGCGCCGAGTCGAGCGAGTCGAGCGGCACGACGCGCGAAAGCCTCAGGGCGGCGCAAAACGCGCCAAATCCGCAGAACGCGGAAAAACCGCAAGTGGCGCCTCGGTCGGTGGCGTGCAAAATCCCCTCCGACGAGCACGGAATTTTCGGGGTGGACGGCAAAAACGGGGACGCGGCTTTGAAGCGCCCGGAAGCGTCGGAAGCCTCGAAAGTCTCGGAAGTGCCGGAAACGTCGGTAACGTCGGAAACAGCGGTAACGTCGGAAGCGTCGAAACTCCCGGAAGACTCGACGGGGGCGAGCGCGCGCGTCGTGTTCCACACTTCAGAAGACGCCGCTACGCGCAACGCCTTGCCCAGCGCCGGGGAGGTCGACCGCGAAACGATCGCGCGGGCGGTTCTGACGACGGCGGGTTATGTGCTTCCGCGCACGCGGGGCATTGCTGGGAGGGCGCGCTGATGTGCGGCGGCGGAAGTACGCCGAAGGTCGTCGAGCGCGACCCGCAGGCCGAAGCCGAAGCGGCGGCTGCCGAGGCGGCGAAAAAAGCGAATCTCGAAGCGGCGGAAAAGAAAAAGCGCTACAAGGGGAGCAGCCTGCTTGCCTCCGGCGCACGCGGCGTGTCGGGCAATGCGGCGAACTCGCTGCTTGAGCAGGCGCAGGGCAAGGACCGCCTCGGAAAATGAACAAGGACACGGCATCGAATGTTCTGCGGCGCCTCGACGCGCTGAAGGCGCTGCGCCGTCCGCACGAATCGGTCTGGCGGCAGTGCTTCGAGTACAGCTATCCCCTGCGGGGCGCGGGTTTTGTGAGCGATCTTGTCAGCGCCGAAGAAGCGCGGCGTATGCGCGCGGAATTGCTCGATTCGACCTCGACCGACGCCGCGCGCATCCTCGCTTCGGGGATCATGTCGGGGATCACGCCGGCGAATTCGCGCTGGTTCCAGCTCGACGCCGGAGAGGAATCCGACGACGAGCGCCGCTGGCTCGACGCGTGCGCGCAGACGCTCTGGGAAAACATTCACGTCTCGAATTTCGACGCGGCGGCTTACGAGGCGCTGATCGACGTCGTCTGCGCCGGATGGTTCGCGCTCTACGTCGACGAAATGCCGGGTGTCGGCGGGTTGCGGTTTTCGCAGTGGCCGCTTTCGGGCGTTTATGTCGCGAGCACGAATTCGGCGGGGAGCGTCGACACGGTCTATCGCGTTTTCAAGCTCTCCGCCGAGCAGGCGGCGACCGAATTCGGCGAAGAAAAACTCAGCGAGCGAACATTGAAGCTCGCGCGTGAAAAACCCGACGAGAAGATAGACTTCGTCCACGCGATCACGCCGCGCGGCGACGAGGGAAAGAGGGACGGGAAACTCGCGCGCGACCTCCCTTTCGCGTCGGTACACGTCGAAGTCGGTGAAAAACGCCTCGTCCGGGAATCGGGCTACCACGAAATGCCCGTCATCGTCCCGCGCTGGATGCTGATCCCCGATTCGGCGTACGGCGTCGGCCCGGTCTTCGACGCGCTCCCCGACATCAAAATGCTCAACAAACTCAAGGAGATGGAGCTTGCGTCCGCCGAGCTTTCGATCGCAGGGATGTGGATCGCCGAGGACGACGGCGTTCTGAACCCTCGTGCCGTCAAGGTCGGGCCGCGCAAAATCATCGTCGCCAATTCGGTCGATTCGATGAAACCGCTCCAGACCGGCGCAAACTTCGAACTCTCGGAAATCCTCGCCGAGCAATTGCAAAGGTCGATCCGCAAGGTGCTGATGGCCGACCAGTTGCAGCCGCAGAACGGCCCGCAGATGACCGCGACCGAAGTCCATGTCCGCGTCAACCTCATCCGCCAACTGCTCGGCCCGATCTACGGGCGTCTGCAAGCCGAATACCTCCAGCCGCTGATCGAACGCTGCTTCGGGCTGGCCTGGCGCGCCGGCGTTTTCGGCCCGGCGCCGGAATCGCTCGCGGGACGCGAATTTTCGATCCGCTACCTCTCGCCGCTCGCGCGCGCGCAAAAGCTCGACGACGTGACGGCGATCGAGCGCTACATCGCCGATGTCGCGTCGTTCGCGCAGATCTTCCCCGAACTCGTCGACCAGATCGACGGCGCGCGTGCCGGACGGCGTATCGCCGAAGGGCTCGGCGTTCCGTCCGACGTGACGCGCAGCGACGACGAGGTCGCGCGCGTACGCGACGAACGAGCGCGGCAAGCCGCGCAGGAAAAAGCGATGACGCGCGAACGGCAGGGCGGCGTGGGCGGCGCGATGCTCGAAAAAGTCATGAATTCTGGAGGGGCACGCTGATGCTCGGAGCCGAAACCTACGCGCGCGTATTTGAACAGCATGCCGACGGCGCATCGGTTCTCGACGACCTGACGGCGAAATTCGGCCGCTCGGCCTACGTCAAGGGCGGCCTCGAAGGCGACAGGGAAACCTGCTTTCGAGCGGGTCAACGCAGCGTCCTCGAATGGATTCTGGGACGCATCAACCAAGCAAACGGAGTTATCGAAAATGATGAAGAATAAGCATATTGTCATGGCTGTCGAAAACGGCGGGAACGCTTCGGGCGCGGCGCTGTTCTCCAGTGCTTCCGGCACGGGAAATGACGATTCGGTTTTGAAAGACGCGGCGCCGGGAAGCCTTCTCGCGTCGGGAGAAAGCGAAGCGCGCACGGAAAGCGCGTCGGGAGCGTTAAACGAGTTGAATGAGTTGAACGAGTCGAATGTATCGAACGCTTCGGCGTCCGACCACACTATTCCAGAGAAATACCGCGTCAACAAGCCCGACGGCTCGCTCGACGTCGAAGCCTCCGCAAAGAAGGTCTCGGAAGCCTACCGTCATCTCGAACAACGCTTGGGTGCGCGCGACGCACCGCCGAAGTCGGCGGGAGACTACGCGCCGAAGATCGAAAACGCGGGATTCGATTGGGACGAGATGAAGGCCGACCCCAAGATGCAGGGTTTTTTGAAAGGCGCGCACGCCAAGGGCATGAGCAACGATCAGCTTTCCTACGTTCTTGGCGAATACCTGAAATACGCGCCGGAACTCGTCAGGGGCGCGGGTGAGATCGACGCCGAAGCGGCAAGGGCCGACCTGAAACAATCGTGGAAAAGCGACGCCGAATTCGGGCGGAATATCGGATTGGCATGGCGCGCGTTTTCCGCGTTCGCCGACGAAGCCGACCGCGAGCGGATTCATGAGATCGGAAACAACCCGATCGCAATCCGTATTTTGGCAAATATCGGAAAAGAGATGCGCGAAGACCTTCCGGTCAATGCCGTGTCGACTATGGGAGGCGACGGCGACTTCCGGTCGAAGGCCGAAGCGATGCGCGTCGAACTCGAAAAGCTCCCGAACAGCGACCCGCGCAGGAAACGCCTTCAGGAAGACCTCGGCGCGCTGTACGAACGCCGCTACGGCGCGCGCCGCCAGCGCCTCTCGGGCGCCGCTGTCATTCAGAGGACAGAGGACAGAAGATAGAGGACAGAGGACAGAGCGCTCGCTACGCTCGCTTTGTGATCAGTATTCAGTGGTATAGGTTGGGCTGAACGAATGAGAGAGCCACAACGTTCCGCATACGCATATCAGGTATCAGGAATCAGATGTCAGGGATCAGATCGGTTAGCGGCGGCTTCGCCGCCGGAGAAAGAACGTTGAAACACCGATCGGGTTTCTTCTGATCCCTGTCCTTGACAGGCTTGTTTTTCGTGCATACAATAATTCATGGAAATTACTTACGACCCGGTCAAAAACGCCGACAACCTTGCGCTCCGTGGGCTGTCGTTCGACCGGGTCGAGGAATTCGATTTTGAGACGGCGGTTTTCTCGGTGGATACGCGGCGCGACTACGGCGAAACGCGTCTTCGCGCTTTGGGGCGGGTCGAAGGCCGTATTCACGCGCTGGTATTCGTGGAAACCCTCAAAGGAATTCGCGTCATCAGTTTCCGCAAAGCGAATAAACGCGAGGTCAAACGCTATGAAGAAGCAACTGGATCCTGAAGTGATCGACGACGATAACCCGGAATGGACCGATGAAGAGACGCGGCGCGCCGTGCGCTTCGACGCTCTCCCGGATTCCTTGCAAAAGAAGCTGCGCGGGCGTCCAAAAGCGGCGCAAACCAAAGAGCGCATCACGATCCGTTTATCACCCGATGTCGTGAGCCGTTTCCGCGCCACCGGCAACGGATGGCAAACGCGAATCGATTCCGCGCTCCGCGACTGGTTGCGCACAGATCAGGTATCAGGAATCAGATGTCAGGGATCAGATCGGTTAGCGGCGGCTTCGCCGCCGGAGAAAGATCGTTGAAACGCCGATCGGGAACCCCTCCCCATCCATCCCCTTGTCAGGGGAGGGAGCCACGCATCTCCCCTCCCTGACAAGGGAGGGGCCGGGGGTGGGTTCTGATTCCTGCTACCTGAACGGAAAGAGCGTGGGCGATTCGGCGGCTTTTCTCTCTTTTTCCTGGCGGAGGAGTTCGACGACGGCTGCGGAGGCGTTGGAAAAATCGGCGGTGAGGATGAGGTCGGCGACGTGGGAGACGTCCTCGCGCGATTTTCCAGGGAGCGGGAGCGCCTGGAGCTTGGCGAGCGCGGTGTCGATCGCGTCGATCGACTTTTCGTCGAGCGCGATCTTCAAGTGCGCGAGCGTTTCCATTTCGAGCGCGCTGGCGTTTTTGTCGGCAGCGTCGTCCCCGGAACGCATCTTCGTGAGCACTTCGCCGATCTGCGCTGTCAGCGCGCCGACCCCCGCGCGGAACGGCGAGAGTTTTTCATGAATCGCGGAAAGCTCGCCTTTCCTCCCCGCTTCTTCGAGGAAGGCCGCCGATTGCGACAAGGCGTTCGCGCCGATCGTCGCGAGCGCACTCTTCAAGGAGTGCACGAGCGTCGTGAATGCGCGCAAGGACGCGTCGTTGGGAGGATTCTCCAGGAGCGCGAAACCCGCCTGCGCGTCGCGCTGGAAGGTTTCGAGCAGGTTCAGGTAACGGTTTTGCGAACCGCCGATCCGCGCGATCCCGTCGGCGACGTCGACCCCGGTGATCTCCGGGAAGGCGCCTTCGTCCGCGACGTTTTCCGAACCGTCGTCGGGCACGTCGAGCCGCTTCTCGACGGCGATCCATTTCTTCAGGACGCGGTCGAGTTTGGGAATTTCGATCGGTTTGGAGAGGAAATCGTTGAAGCCGTTTTCGAGGAACATCTCGCGCATCCCGGAAACGGCGTTCGCCGTCAGCGCGACGATCGGGAGCGACGCGAAGCGTCCGCCGCGCGCGCGGATCGCCGCCGTCGTTTCGACGCCGTCCATTTCGGGCATCATGTGATCCATGAAGACGAGGTCGTAGTCGTTTTCCTCGATGCGGCGGATCGCGTCCTTGCCCGAGAGCGAGGTATCGGTCTTGATCCGGTAGAGCGCGAGCAGGCCCTCGGC
>JAISAZ010000030.1 GCA_031266435.1 Accumulibacter sp. | reverse complement strand
GGGCGCGTCCTTTTGCGAGGACCCGAAGTCGAATTCGGGCGCATTTTCGTCGTTGAGGCGAACGAGGGCGTCGAAAGCCCGTCCCGTCTTGCTCCGAAAACCCGTGAGCGGGCCGATCTCGCGCTTTGTAATGAGCGTTTCGGCTTCGGCGGGTTCGAATTGCCGCCCCGCGACGATTTTCCAGAGCGAAAAATCGCAGGACTGGCATTGGAATTTTTTGTAGGTTTCGCGGATTTTTCCGCCACACTTAGGGCAGGGGACTTGAAGTTCGCCGAAATCGCCCGGAATCGTATCGCTGTCGAAGGTTTTGGCGCGGTCGACGATGTGCTGCGTCATGCGCGCGATTTCCTTCATGAAGATCGGCCGCGCGAGTTCGCCGCGCTCCATTTGCGAGAGCTTGTATTCCCACTCGCCCGTCAGTTCGGGCGCGGTCAATTCCGGGATTCCGAGTCCGTTGAGGAGCGTGAGGAGCGAAAAAGCCTTCGCCGTCGGATGGAGTTCACGCGCTTCCCGGAGGACGTAATGCTCGGAGATGAGGTTCTCGATGATCTGCGCGCGCGTCGCCGGCGTTCCGAGGCCGCGTCCTGCCATCGCGGCCTTGAGTTCCTCGTCGTCGACGCGCTTCCCGGCGCCTTCCATCGCGGAGAGCAGCGTCGCTTCTGAAAACCGCGCCGGCGGCCGCGTGGCATTCGCGTTGACCGTGAGTTTCCGGGTGCTGACGCGTTCGCCCGCTGCGACCGGAACGAGGTTCTCCTCACCGTCCTCCTGCGATTCGCGCTTATAAACGGAGAGCCATCCGGGATTGACCAGAATCTTGCCCTCGGTCTTGAAAGGCTCGTCGACGACGCGCGTAATCCGCGTCGTCACGAGGTATTCGGCCGCCGGGAAGAAAACCGCGAGGAAGCGCTTGACGACGAGGTCGTAGAGTTGGCGCTCGGGCGCGGAGAGCGTTTTGGGCGCCTGGAGCGTCGGGATGATCGCAAAGTGATCCGAAATTTTTGCGTTGTTGAATACGCGCTTGCTCGGAACGACCCATTTCTGGTCGAGTATGCGGCGCGCGAACGGTGAATACGCGGCAAGCGCGGGGGACGCGTCGCCGGCGAGCATCGTGAGCGTCGATTTGACGGTGCCGAGGTAGTCTTCGGGGAGCGCGCGCGCGTCGGTACGCGGGTAGGTGAGGAGCTTGTGTCTCTCGTAAAGCGCCTGCGCGAGCGCGAGCGTCGATTTCGCCGAGAAACCGAAGCGGCTGTTCGCGTCGCGCTGAAGGCTCGTCAGGTCGTAAAGGAGCGGCGACATCTGCGTCGAGGATTTTTTCTCTTCGGTGACGCTCCCCGGCTTTCCTTTGCACTTTTCCGCGATGGCGCGCGCTTCGTTTTTGTCCCACAAGCGGTCGGGGCGCGCGTGCTCGTCGGTCGCGGCGGTCTTGGAAAAGCGCTCGTCGAACCACTTGCCGCGATACTCACCCTCGGCGCACGCGAATATCCCTTCGACTTCCCAGTAGTCGCGCGGTTTGAATTTTCGGATTCGCTCCTCGCGCTCGACGATGAGCATCAGGGTCGGCGTCTGGACGCGACCGACGGTCGTCAGGTGAAATCCGCCGGTCTTGGAGTTGAAGGCCGTCATCGCGCGCGTACCGTTGATTCCGACGAGCCAGTCGGCTTCGGATCGGCACACCGCCGCGTCGGCGAGTCCCTTCATTTCGACTTCGGGACGCAGGCGGACGAAGCCGTCGCGGATCGCCTGCTGCGTCATCGACTGGAGCCAGAGGCGCTCGACGGGTTTCTGCGTCTTGGCGTACTGCGCGATGTAATTGAATATGAGTTCGCCTTCGCGCCCTGCGTCGCACGCGTTGACGAGCGAAGAAACATCCTTGCGCTTGATCAGTCGGCACAGAAGTTTCAGGCGCGTTTCGCTTTTTTCGATCGGGCAGAGGTCGAAATGCGGAGGGATGACGGGGAGATTCGCAAAAGACCATTTCCCGCGCTTCACTTCGTATTTTTCGGGACACGCGATTTCGAGGAGGTGACCGACCGCCGAGCAGAGGACGTAATCGTCCGATTCGAAATATTCGCCGTTGCGTGTGAATTTCCCGACCGCGCGCGCGATGTCGGCGGCGACGGAAGGTTTTTCGGCGATGATCAGTTTTTTGCTCATGGAAAGCTCGCAGTTCGGCTGGTAATGATGATGGTATTGCAGGAAATGGAATGAGCAGGGATGATAAGAGTAGTTCAGGCAATAACGCAAGCATTTTGATTCCGAAAGACCGTGCTTTTCTTCCGATTTTTCGATTCGGCGCGCTGAGCGGCGGGGCGCGGAGCGGTGGGATGCGAAGAATAGGAAGAAATGGAAATGGAATCAAGCGCGAAAACGATTCATGAGGACACGAGCCTCTGGTAGCGTCCGCCGGGGAGGCTTGCGACGCGGCCTTCGAGTTCGAGTTGGAGAAGCATAGGCGAGACCGACTCCATCGGCAGGCGGGCGCGGACAAGAAGCTCGTCGAGGCCGCAGGGGTCGAAGCCCATGAGTTCGAGGAGCGCGGCGAGCGGGGAGGGGAGCGGTTTCTCGGCGGCGCGCCGCGACGGGGGCGTATCGGGAGAAGAGGGGGAAGAAAGGCTGAATTCGCCGAGTTCTTCGAGAATGTCGCGCGCGGTCTCGACGAGTTTCGCTCCCTGACGGATCAGCCGGTGGCAGCCGCGCGACTGCGGCGAGTGAATCGACCCCGGAATCGCAAAGACTTCGCGCCCCTGCTCGCCGGCGAGCCGCGCGGTGATCAGGGAGCCGCTTTCGGTCGTTGCTTCGACGACGAGAACCCCCGCGGCGAGACCGGAAATCAGGCGGTTCCGGCGCGGGAAGTTGCTCGCCGTCACGGGCGTCCCCAGCGGAAATTCGGAGACGATCGTGCCCGTCGCGGCGATTGCGACGGCAAGGTCCTTGTTGCGCGCGGGATAGACGCGGTCGATCCCCGTTCCGATGAAGGCGACGGTCTCGCCGCCGGAGCGCAAGGCGCCGCGATGCGCCGCCGCGTCGATTCCGAGCGCCATGCCGCTCACGACGAGCAATCCGGCGTCGGCGAGCGCGGCGGCGAAGTCTTCGGCGTTGCGTTCACCCTGCGGCGTCGGGTGGCGGCTCCCGACGATCGCAATCGCCTTGCGGTTCAGGAGTTCGGGTTTTCCAAGGACGTAGAGGAGCGTCGGCGGATCCGGGATGTTGAGGAAGGCTTGCGGGTAGAGCGGGTCGCCGAGCGTGAGAAAGCCTCGCCCCGGCGCTTTTTCCCAATCGAGCGCCGCGGCAACGCGCGCACTCGTGTCGGTTTCAAGGAGAAGTCCGACGGTTTTCTCGCCGACGGCGCGGCGAAGTTCCGAACGGCTCGCCGAAAAGATGTTTTCTGGCGAGCCGAAGGCCTGGAGGAGTTTACGCTGAGACTCGCCCCCGACGCCGGGAATCAGCGCCAGCCTGAGCCAGTCGGCGATCGAGTCGCCGCTTTTCGCTTCAGGGGGTCGAGACGAAGTCATTCGCTTCGACGACGCCCTCCGCGTGTACGACGAGCCCGTAGGAAACCTTCTTGAAGGTCCTGAAAATGAAGAGCAGGCCGCTGCGTTGCGGCGGAGTCTGGAGCGCGGTACGGCGGTTTTGCTTGTCGTACGCGTAAACCGTGCGATTGCGCGCAATCGCCAAAACGTGCCCGACTTCGAGCCCATCGCGCTCGCCCCGGTTGACCGAAACGACCGAATTCGCGCCGGCGGTCCCGATCGACTCGTGGACCGGAACGCCGTAAATCGACGCGATGCGACCTTCGATCTTGAAGTCGGGCTTGTGCGGCATGTAGTCGACGAGAGGCGGGCGCTCGGAAGGCAGGAGGCGGTCGCCGCGTCCCAATTCTTCCTTGGCCGAAAGAATCTCGAAGGTCGCCGGATTTCCGAGGAGAACCTGCTTGGCCGTGCCGAGATAAAAAGCCTCGTAGCCCAGGGGCTGGCGCGGATTGTCGGGGTCGAGCAAGGGTTTTACATCGCGGTAGATCTGCCAGAATTCCTTGGTCGGGTCGGCGCCTTCGACGTAGGCCGTGTCGCCCTTGCCGAGGAAGACGCGGTCTTGCGAAGTCGCGACGAGCGTCGCAGCGTTGCGAAGTTCGCTCTCCTCGACGACGAGCGGCGCCGAGATGAAGGGTTCGATGACGTTGGGCGGAATCGCGGGGATGTTCTGCCCGTTCTGATCCTGGTAAATCTTGGGTTCGATCTTGATTTCTCTCGATGCGAAAGGATAGTCGCGCGGCGAATTGGGGCCGGTCGTCTGAATCCTGAGGCGTGGAATCTTGTCCATGCCGTATTCGACGATGAGAACATCGCCCGGAAAGATGCGTTGCGGATTCTTGGCCTGCTCGGCCGTCAGGCGCCACAGTTCGTGCCAGCGCCAAGGCTCGTCGAGAAACTTGGCGGCGATTCCCCAGAGGGTGTCGCCCGCGACGACGGTATAGGTTTGCGGTGCGTTCGCCGCAAGCCGCAATTCGGTCAGCTCCGTGGCGGAGTCGGCAAGAGACCCGGCGGCGGATTCGGAAGCGGCGTCGGCGGGATTTGCGGGGCTGGAGGAAGACGCTTCCTGCGCGCGCGCGCTGAAAGCGGAAAAGACGGCAAAGAGAAAAACAAAGTAATAGCGGCTCATCGTGATATCCTCATACGGCGGACGGCAGGACTGAAATCCCGGATTCCGATCGCCTCGGCGCGAGATTCCCACGGCCCTGCGAGGGGACAAGCTGTCGCGGGTCGGAAAAAATCAGGAGCGTCGGCAATGTGTTCAAAACGATCCAACGAGTATCGATCCAATATATTACATTAGATTCTGCACGTAATTACTTCAACAATCAAGCTTTTCTATCGAAAACTTTTAACCTGGAAACCGCAGTCGAACGTGCTTGGGAGTGCTGTCCTGGAGTGTGCTGGCAAGGCGCGACGACGCGGCAGACTCATGTCTGCAAGGAGGAGCAACACCGCCAGCACGCTGCGGGGCTGTGCTCCCAGGCACGTAACGGACTCACCCTGAAAGTGAGCGGTCAAAAAACCGGAGAAGTTTGTCATCACTTGGCCTTCAATGGGGAAAATCAGTGCTCAACTGCGGTTTCCAGGTTTATATTGAAAACCCACTCCGCTTGGAAACATGCTCGTCGAAGGGGGATAATCCACACGCGGGACGAGCGCTTGCTTTTCCCTGCTTGTCTTCCGGCTTCGCTGGGCGTTGATCGAAATAAACAATATGCCATTGCTTCCAATTTTGCGCTACCCCGACCCGCGTTTGAAGACGCCGGCGACAGCGATCACCGAAATCGACGACGAACTCCGCCGTCTTGCGCTCGACATGGCCGAGACGATGTACGGCGCGCCGGGGATCGGCCTCGCGGCGACGCAGGTAAATGTCCATAAACGGCTGATCGTCGCCGACGCGTCCGAAACGAGGGATCGGCTCCTCATCCTCGTCAACCCGGAACTGATACAGAGCGAAGGCAGCCGGGTCGGCGAAGAAGGCTGCCTCTCGGTTCCCGGCGTCTACGACAAGATCGAACGCGCCGAGCGCGTCGTCGTCGGCTACCTCGACCTCGACGGCAATCGCCAGACAGTGGAGGCCGAAGGCATGCTTTCGGTCTGTCTGCAACACGAGATGGAACACCTCGACGGAAAGATCTTCGTCGAACACCTCTCGCCGCTCAAACAAAAACGCATCCGGGCGAAGCTGCTCAAACAGGCGCGCGTAACGGCATGAAACTGATTTTCGCGGGAACGCCGGACTTTGCCGCCGCAAACCTCGAAGCCCTTCTCGAAGCGGGTTTTCGTGTCGAGTTGGCGCTCACTCAGCCGGATCGAAACGCGGGACGGGGAATGTCCGCGAGAGCCTCGCCGGTCAAGCGCCTCGCAAACGCGTCGGGAATCCCCGTCTTTCAGCCCGAGACGCTCAAAGAGACGCCCGCGCAGGAAATGCTCCGCCGCGTCGGAGCCGACGCACTCGTCGTCTGCGCCTACGGGCTGATCCTCCCGCAAGCCGTACTGGAGATCCCCCGCTTCGGCGGGATCAACGTCCACGCGTCGCTACTGCCGCGCTGGCGCGGCGCGGCGCCGATTGAACGCGCGATCCTCGCGGGTGACGCCGAAACGGGAATCTCGATCATGCGGATGGAAGCCGGACTCGATACGGGGCCGATCCTGGACGCGGCGGTTTTGCGCGTCTCTCCTGACGAAACGGCAAGCTCCCTGCACGACAAACTCGCTGTGCTCGGCGGAACATTGCTCGTCGAAACGCTCGATCGGCTCTCGAAAGCCTCGCAGGCGTCCGCGATTCCGTTCCAAAATGCCTTCCCGATTCCATCGCGCCCGCAGCCCGACGAAGGGGTGCGCTACGCCGCGAAGATCGAAAAGAGCGAAGCTAAAATCGACTGGTCCGCCTCCGCCGAAGCGATCGACCGCCAGGTTCGGGCCTTCGACCCGCACCCCGGCGCGCATTTCGCTTGGCGCGGGACGACCGTCAAAGTCTGGAAGGCTCGCGCGGAAGCCGCAGTGACGGAGGAGGCGGAAGCCGGGAAGATTCTTGAGGCGAATACGCGCGGCGTCGTCGTCGCGTGCGGCGCGGGGGCGCTGCGTATCCTGGAAGTGCAAAAAGCCGGCGGGCGGCGCCTCGGTGTCGGCGCGTTCCTGGCGGGGAACCCGCTCGACATCGGGACTTTTTTAGACCGGCGGACTTGAATTTCGAGAGTTTTCCGCCATATTCAGCGTATCGGATCGTTTCGGGGAGAATACACATGCTGGGCAACTGGATCAAAACCTCGGTTCTGATGGCGGCGATCATGGCGCTTTTTGCGGGGATCGGCGCGTATTGCGGGGGACGTTCGGGGATGATGGGCGCGCTGGTTTTAGGCGGCGCGATGAATTTGTTCACCTACTGGTTTTCCGACACGATGGTGTTGAAGATGTACAAGGCGCGGGAAGTCGACGAGAAGAGCGCGCCGCAGTTCTACCCGATCGTGCGCGAACTCGCGGTGCGCGCGGGGCTGCCAATGCCGCGCGTCTATGTGATCGACGAGGCGCAGCCCAACGCTTTCGCGACGGGGCGTAACCCTGAACACGCGGCGGTCGCCGCGACGACGGGAATCCTCCGCGCGCTCTCGCCCCGCGAACTGCGCGGCGTGATGGCGCACGAACTCAGCCACGTCAAGCACCGCGACATCCTGATTTCGACGATTTCGGCGACGATGGCGGGCGCGATCTCGTCGCTGGCGAATTTCATCATGTTCTTCGGCGGACGCGATTCCGAGGGGCGTCCGGCGAATCCGGCGCTGAGCCTGGGCGTCGCGGTCCTGGCGCCGATCGCGGCGATGCTGATCCAGATGGCGATCTCGAGAGCGCGCGAATTCGAGGCGGACCGCGGGGGCGCGGAAGTCAGCGACGACCCCGACGCCCTGGCCGACGCGCTGCTCAAGATCGAATCCTTCGCGAGTCGGATCCCGATGCCGACGGCGGAATCGCACCCGGCGACGGCGCAGATGATGATCATGAATCCGCTCTCCGGGCGTAACTTCGGAAACCTGTTCAGAACGCACCCGCCGACCGAGGAAAGGGTTCGCCGCCTGCGCGCGATGCGCCGCCGCTGATTCCTTCCCGGTCCGCTCCTGCCAATGTCGGCTTCGCCTTGTCGTACTACCCGTACTGCCTGCGGCTCGGCATCAAAGTATGAGCGAACTGGAAATGGAATCAGTCCGCCCGGGGTGCGAGTTGCCGATTCAACAAAAGCGCGAGCCGATACCCGGCTTCGACCGTGCGGCGTCTTGCCGTATCGTGGCTCGACTCGAAAAAAGCTTTCGTGACGGTCTCGCCGTCCGCGTCGGGCGGGTAGGCCCTTGCGCGGGCGATCCGCCAGCTTTCTTCGACCCACGCATCCGAAGGCGCCGAGAGGTTTCGGAACGCCGAGCGCGGGTAGGTCGCCGTCAGGGCGTCGACGGCGTCGCGGAGCGCCTTTCCCCGGAGCCGCGACGGCGCCGGAAGGTCGTCCCAGAAAGCGTGAAGCGTCGAAGTGGGTTTGCGCGGGTTGAAGGCGTTCTTGACGACGAGCTTCGGGCGGTCGACGCGGTACGCGGTGTGCAGAGGCTGGTGTGCCTCGCCCGCGAGGTGGATGACCCACGGCAGGGCGAACGCGCGCTGCGCGAGCGGGGCTTTGTCGGGTGCGAGGTCTTCGCTCATTTGCCGGAGGCGCTCGTCGAGCCGACCGGGCCGAATATAACGCGGTAGCGTGGGAGCGGCGGGAGGGGTTTTCTTCCCGCCTTTTCGGGATTTTCCGAACGGAATGTTCTTGAAATGCCAGTCGGCGTGACGCGCCATGTCGGGAAATCCCGGCAAGGGCGCGTCGGGCTTCGCGTCGCCCGATTTGCGGTCGCTGTGAAAGCGTTTATCCCTGCGAATGTCGTCGGGCCACGTCGACGCCTCGATGAAGGCGACTTCGTCGAGGTTTTGTCCCCTCGCCCTTTTTGTCCAGGACGCGAAGTCGGGGTGCGCGCGAAGAATTTTCGCCGCCTCGCGTTTTGCGGCGGGGTCGAGCCTGTCCCACGCGATCAGCGCGATGACGCGGTGCCCGCTCGCGTTCCACGCCGACGCCGGAAAGGCGTGAAAAAGGAGGAAAGACGCGAGCGCGCCGAAAACGAGGGGGCGCAAGGCGCGCACTCGGCAGCTCGACGAGGTCGAGATCAAGGAAAGGCGACCCGAATCCGGGCGAGCCGTTTTGGGAAACCGGTTAAAGCGTGAGTTGCGTCGGGCAGTAGCGAACCTGGCTTCTCCGGAAGTAACGAATGACTTCCTGACCGTCGACGTCGTATTTCCCGATGAACGCCGGACGCCCTTCCCAGCGCCCCGTTTCGCAGGACTTCAGGTATCCGACCGCGGCGAACGACGGCGAAGAAACGAGCATCAACAGGCCGAGAATTGCGAATTTCATTTTGTCTCCTTGCGGTGAATAATGATGCGCACATTACGCGGCGCTTCATCAGGATTCTACGCGCCCGAAAAAGCCCGCGCCAGTGCGCGAGGCGGTTTATCCGATAGTCGACCGCATTTACCGGATATGCGGCGCCGATGCCGTGCTAAACTCATGAGCCATGTTCCATGGTTTTCCGTTCCTCCCCGGCGCGTGCGGAACGCGCCCTTCCACGGTAAAACGCGTTTCGCGCGGTTTGCGGTCGCGCGCCGTCGAGATGAGAGTGATTCCATTTACAGTTCATCCCTTCCTTTGTCGACTTCGCCTTGCCGTACTACCTGTACTGTCTGCGGCTCGTCTTCTCGGCATGAATGAACTGGAAAAGGAATGAGAACCCCCCGAAGATGAAACCCGATTCGCTGGGGTGGAGCCTCTTACTTGCCGCGCGCGTTCTCGCGCGCGTCGACGCGGGGGAAAGCCTGTCCGAGGCGATGATTCCGCTGGCGCACGAAGCGCAGGGCGCGCGCGCGGCGGCGCAAGACATCATCTACGGTGTCCTGCGGCGCTACGCGGAAGGCGACTTCGTTCTCGGAAAACTGATGCAGCAAAAGCTCGCGCACGCGGAGACCTACGCGCTCCTGAAAGCCGCGCTCTACCGCCTCGAAACGCGGCCCGACGCGCGCCCGATGGTCGTCGACCAGGCGGTCACGGCGGCGGGAGAATTCGCGGAAGGAAGGTACAAGAAGCTCGTCAACGGCGTCTTGCGCAACTACCTGCGACAGCGCGAAGTCCTGATTTCGGAAGGGAAGGGCGACGAAGCCGTCCGCACGCATCATCCGCTCTGGTGGCTAAAGCGCCTCAAAAAGGATCACCCGGATCGCTGGGAGAGCGTCGTAGACGCCGGAAATTCGGCGCCGCCGATGGCGCTGCGCGTCAACCGGCGGAAAACGAGCGCGGACGCCTATATAGACGCCTTGGCCGCGTCGGGGCTGAAGGTGAAAAAGCCGAGCGCGCTCGGAGAATTCGGCGACGACGCGCTCCTTCTCGAAGCGCCGGTTCCCGTCGATCGGCTGCCGGGGTTTTACGACGGCCTCGTTTCGGTTCAGGACCTGGGCGCGCAATGCGCGGCGAGGCTGCTTGCCCCCGCCACGGGGAAACGCGTCCTCGACGCGTGCGCCGCTCCCGGCGGCAAGACGGCGCATCTGCTCGAATCGGTCGATATCGAACTCGTTGCGCTCGAGGTCGACGCCGCGCGCGCGGGCAGGATCGAAGAGAACCTGCGGCGCCTGGGGCTTTCCGCCGAAATCCGCGTCGCGGATTGTTGCGCGCCTGCCGCCTGGTGGGACGGCCATGCTTTCGACACCGTCCTCGTCGACGCGCCGTGCTCGGGCTCGGGCGTCGTTCGCCGCCACCCCGACATCAAGGCGCTGCGGCGCGAGAGCGACATCCGAAAATTCGCGGTGAAGCAAGGCGCGATGCTGGACGCGCTCTGGCCGACGCTCGCGCCGGGGGGGCGCCTGCTCTACGCGACGTGCTCGGTGTTCGTCGAAGAAAACGCCGGGACCGTCGACGCCTTCCTGGTTCGGCACCCGGACGCCGAAAGCATCCTGGAGAGGCAATTGCTGCCCGACCCGGAGCACGATGGCTTTTATTATGCGCTTTTGCGAAAGACTGCTTGAAGCGCTCTTCCTGAGCGTGTTCTTCGCGTTCTCCGCGGAGGCCGCCGGAATCGACATTCTGGAGTCGCGCCTCTCGATGACCGACAGGGGTTGCGAGCTTTCCGCCGAATTCGGACTTCCCTTCAACGCGCGGCTCGAAGAGGCGATCAGCAAGGGCGTCGTTCTGCACTTCGTCCTCGACTTCGAACTCGAGCGCGCACGCTGGTACTGGTGGAACGAGGAGATCGTCCGAAAAAGCCGGACTTACCGGATTTCCTACCACGCACTGACGCGCGAGTACCGCCTTTCGACCGGGGCCTTGTACCAGCGCTTCGACTCGCTCGCCGACGTGCTCGCAAGGATAGCCCGCGTGCGTGACTGGCGCGTCGCGGGGCAAGGAGAACTCGTCGCAGGCGAAACCTACCAGGCGGGGATCTGGATGCGCCTCGACCTCTCGTCGATGCCGAAGACCTTTCAGGTCGACGCGCTCTCGAACCGCGACTGGGACCTCTCGTCGGGCTGGCATCGCTGGAAGTTCGTCGTCCCCGAAACGCGGTCGGACGCCGCGCCTCCCCCGGCGGCGGAAACGCCCGCCGGCGATGCGGCGGCGCAAACCAGCCCTGAGAGCGCGCCGTGATGAAAAAAGCGATCGCGATCGTCGCGGCGTCGCTCGCCGGCATTCTGCTTTTCCTGCTGGCCTCAGCGAGCGCGAACTCGTCGCTTTTCGCGCGGCATTATTCCTGGCTGCTCGGGATCAACGTCGCCGTCGCCGCGTCGCTGTTCGCGCTCGTCGTCTGGCAGATGTGGAATCTGCGGATCGAATACCGCTCGCGCCTCTTCGGGTCGCGCCTGAAACTTCGGCTCGTGCTGGCGTTCGGGCTGATGGCGGTTCTGCCCGGTGTTTTGATCTACGCGGTGTCGGTGCAGTTTCTCACGAAAAGCATCGAGAGCTGGTTCAACGTCCGCGTCGAAAACGCGCTCGAATCCGGGCTGAACCTGGGTTACGAAGCGCTCAGCCTGATGCGCGGTGACCTCGGCGCAAAAGCGCGCGACATGGCGCTCGAACTCGGCGAGCAGGCCGACCCGCAATGGAACGCCGAACTCGTCCGGCTGCGCGAACAGATGAACGTGCAATCGGCGGGTCTTTTCGCCGTCAACGGCCAGCTCATCGCGGCGGCGACCGGCGACCTCTCGGTACTTCGCCCGTCGCAACCGACGGCCGAGCAGATCAACCGCGCGCGCATCAGCGGCCGGATGCTGAGCGAAATCGAAACGAGCGCGCCGGGAGAGATGATGGTCCGCGTGCTCGTCCCGATCCAGATCGGCGGGATCGGGCAGGAAACGCGCATCCTCCAACTGACGCAGGCGATTCCCGCGAGCCTCGCGGCGAACGCCGAGCAGGTTCAGGCGGTCTATAAGGAGTACCAGGAGCTGTCGCTCGGACGCGAAGGCTTGACGAAGATCTACGCGGTGACGCTGACGCTGACGGTCTTGCTGGCGCTGTTTTCGGCGATCGCCGTTGCCTTCATCCTCGCGCGCCGCCTCTCCGAGCCGCTCTCGATTCTCGCCGAGGGAACGCAGGCCGTCGCTTCGGGCGACTTCACGCCGCGTCAGGCGATCTACAGCCGCGACGAACTCGGCATGCTGACGCAGTCGTTCAGCCGGATGACGCGCCAACTCGACGAGGCGCGCCGCGAGACCGAGCGCCACCGGATCGAAGTCGAGGCGGCGCACGCCTACCTCGAATCGGTCCTGGCGAGCGTCTCGACGGGCGTCCTGGTGTTCGACGGAGGCTTCCTCTTGCGTATCGCAAACAAGGGCGCGAAAGCGATCCTCGACGACGACTTCGACGGCCTCCTCGGCGCGTCGGTCGAAGTCTGGGGGCGCGCGCGCTTTTTGGGTGACGCGATCCGGAAAGCCTTTTTCAAATACGGAGACACGGAATGGCAGGCGCAGATCGGGCACGAACGCCCCGGCGCGCCGCCGCAGATCCTCCTCCTTCACGGTGCGACGCTGCAAGAAGGAAAGACGGGCGGGGTCGCCGACCGCGTCGTCGTTTTCGACGACGTGACGCAACTGATCGAGGCGCAGCGGAGCGCGGCGTGGGGCGAAATCGCGCGCCGCCTCGCGCACGAAATAAAAAATCCGCTGACGCCGATCCAGCTTTCCGCCGAGCGCTTGCGCGTCAAACTCGAAGGAAAGCTCAGGAAGAACGAACTCGAAATGCTCGAACGTTCGACGCAGGTCATCATCAATCAGGTCCAGGCGCTGAAACGGATGGTCGACGAGTTTTCGGAGTACGCGCGCCTGCCGTCGCCGGATCTTGAAGACATCGACCTGAACGCGCTCGTCGCCGAGGTGCTCGGCCTCTACGAATCGTCGGGCGCGGTGATCCGCCGAAAATTCGAGAAAGCGCTCCCGATGGTGCGCGGCGACGCGTCGCAGCTTCGCCAGATCATCCATAACCTTTTGCGGAACGCCGAACACGCGGTCGCGGAAAACGCTTCGAGCGATATTTGGGTCGCGACACGCGCCGCCGGCGACGCGGCGGAACTGTCGGTTGCCGACAGCGGGCCGGGCTTCCCGCCCGAAGTCCTCCCCAGGGTGTTCGAACCCTACGTGACGACGAAACCCGGAGGGACGGGGCTGGGTCTGTCGATCGTCAAGAAGATCGTCGAAGAGCATCAAGGACAGATAAAAATAAAAAGCGGACACTCCGGAGGCGCCGAGATTTGCATCCGGCTTCCCCTGGCGCCGGCTCAGCCGGAACGCGCCGCGGATGAAATGGCCGAGGAGGTCTGAATATGCCGCAGATATTAGTCGTAGATGACGAAATCGGAATTCGGGAACTGTTGTCCGAGATACTGAGCGACGAGGGCTACACCGTCCTCCTCGCCGAAAACGCGGCGTCCGCGCGCAGGATACGCGGCGAGCGCACGCTCGACCTCGTCCTGCTCGACATCTGGATGCCCGAGATCGACGGAATTTCCCTGCTCAAGGAATGGTCGTCGTCGGGGCTGCTGACGATGCCGGTCGTCATGATGTCGGGGCACGGAACGATAGACACCGCCGTCGAAGCGACGCGCATCGGCGCGGCGGGCTTTCTCGAAAAGCCGATCGCGCTGCAAAAGCTCCTGGCGACGGTGCGGGACGCGCTGAAACACAAACTGTCGTCGGGAAAACAGCCGCCGGCGCTCGAAGACTTCGAGCGCTCGACGCTGCTCAAGGACTTTCGGAAGCGCCTCGTGCAAGCGCTCGCCAAAAACCGCGCGCTCCTGATCCGAAACGCGGCGGGTGGAATCGTCGAAGTCGGCGCGCGCGCGCTGCGGACGCCGCGAACGCCGTGGATCGACCTCTCGAATTCGAGCGCGCCGCTGACGCAGGCGGTGCTCGAAGACGCGGCGGGCGGAATCCTCTTCGTCCCCGATCTCGTCGCGCTCAACAAGTCGCAGCAAAAAAACCTCGCCTTCGTTCTCGACCGGCTGGAAAAATACAGGCTGAAACTGATCGTCGCCAGCGCGGCTCCCCGCGCGGCGCCCGACGGCGCGGACGGGGTCCCGGCGCTGCGCGCGCTGCTTTCCGACACCGCGATCAGCCTGCCGCCGCTTGCGGAATGCGCCGACGAAATACCGCTGATCGCCGCTTTTCTGCTTTCGCACCTCGTCGGGCGCGACGAAGTCCCCGCGCGCAGGTTTTCGGACGGCGCGCTCGACGCCTTGCGTTCGCACAGCTGGGGAAGCGAATGGGCAGAACTGCTCGCCGTGGTCAAGGAGACCGCGTTTTTCGCGCTGGAAGAAGACATCACGGCGAGCGACGCCGAATCCGTCCTGCGGCGCGAAGCGAAGCGTCCGCAAGCCGAAGAAGCGCTCTTCGTCCAACCCCTGCGCGACGCGCGCGAAGCCTTCGAACGCCTGTACTTCGAGCATCACCTGAAAAACGAAGCGGGAAACATGGCGCGGGTCGCCGAAAAGACGGGTCTCGAACGAACGCACCTCTACCGCAAACTGAAGCAATTGGGTTTGAGTTACGGACGGCGCGGCGAAGAGGGCGCGGATTGAGGGACGAACACGGCGCTCTGCGCCCCGAGGCGAACGAATCCTCCGGGACGAGCGAGGCGCCGCGCCGCGCGAACGACGCCTTTCTGCGTGCGCTCTTCAAGGAAGAGACGGCGCACACGCCGATCTGGCTGATGCGTCAGGCGGGTCGCTACCTGCCCGAATACCGCGCGCTCCGCGCGCGCGTCGGCAGCTTTACGCGCCTCTACAAAAACCCGGCGCTCGCGTGCGAGGTCGCGCTGATGCCGCTCGCGCGCTTCCCGCTCGACGCGGCGATCGTTTTTTCGGACATCCTGACGATCCCCGACGCGATGGGGCTGGGGCTGTCCTTCGTCGAAAACGAAGGGCCGAAATTCGAGCGCCCGCTCCGCGACGAGCGCGCGATCCGCAAGCTGTTCGTTCCCGACCCCTTCGACCGCCTGCGCTACCTTCCCGACGCCGTCTCGGCGACGCGGCGCGCGCTCGCGGGAAGCGTGCCGCTGATCGGCTTTTCGGGCAGCCCCTTCACGCTCGCGTGCTATATGGTCGAAGGCGGCGTCAGCAAAGACTACCGCTTCGTCAAGACGATGCTCTACAACCGTCCCGATCTGATGCACCGCATTCTCGATGTCGTCGCCGACGCGGCGCTCGCCTGCCTCAACGCGCAGATCGAGTCGGGCGCGCAGGCGGTCATGGTTTTCGACTCCTGCGGTGGCATCCTCTCGACGGCGGCCTTCCGGGAATTTTCGCTGCCGTATACGCGGCGCATCCTCGAAGGCCTGATCGCGGAAAAGGAGGGGACGCGGATTCCCTCGATCGTTTTCACCAAGGGCGGCGGGGCGTGGCTCGAATCGATCGCCGCCGCCGGCTGCGCGTCGCTGGCGCTCGACTGGATGACCGAACTCGGAGAAGCGCGCCGCCGCGTCGGCGCGCGGGTCTCCTTGCAGGGCAACCTCGACCCGCAGGCGCTTTTCGCGGCGCCCGAGCGCATCGCCGCCGAGGCCGGGAAGCTGATCGACGCCTACGGTGCGGACACGACCGGGCTCGTTTTCAACCTGGGGCACGGCGTTTCGCAATTCACGCCGCCCGAACACGTCGGCGCGCTCGTGGAGGCCGTGCATCGGTACAGCCGGAAACTAAAAAGCACGAAGAAAACGCGTTTGCGGCGTTGATTTATGCACAGAAATATGCTTGCGAGGCTCGGATGAAGAAAAAACCTTAGCTAATCAAGCATTTACGATAAGTCATTGATTAATAACATAATTTTTTCTCTGCTTTTTTTAAGGCAATGTAAAAAAAGCCTTGGGGGGTGGGCGTTTGAAGCGATTTGGCAGGATTAATCCACAAACTTATCCACAGAAAATGTGAACAACGGAAAATCTTGCGACGCTAGAAGAAGTTAGTCGCGTTTATTAAGAAAAGAAATGAGCTTTGCGCGCTAAGTCGTTCGATTTCGCGCGAGATTCAAAGAGTCAATAAACCATGCAAACGATCGAAGTCGCGCTCAAGGTCCCGATCGACCATTTTTTCGACTACCGCGTACCCGACGGTGAAACCGTCACGCCCGACGATGTGGGTCGGCGCGTCCGCGTTCCCTTCGGAACGAAAACGAAGATCGGCATCATCGCGGGGATTTCGGAAAACGGCGATTCCCCGCGCGACGCGCTCCGTCCGATCGACGCGGTCCTGCGCGACGAGCCGCCGCTGCCGCCGGACTGGTTCAGCCTCTGCGCGTTTTGCGCGGACTACTACCAGGCGCCGCTCGGCGAAGTGATGCTCTCGACGCTTCCGGTGGCGTTCCGCCGCGACGCGCCCCCCAAGGCGCGATGCGCCGGAAAAATTCTCCCCAAAGCGCCCGCATCCGGCGCGCCGCCGCCCGAACTGACGCGCGAGCAACGCGAGATCCTCGAAAAAATCGCGGAGAACGCGCCGGGCTTCAAGGCCTGGCTCCTGCACGGCGTGACCGGGAGCGGCAAGACCGAAATCTACTTGCGGCTGATCGAACGCACCCTCGCGGAAGGCAGGCAGGCGCTCCTGCTGACGCCCGAAATCAATTTGACGCCGCAGCTTGAAAACCGGATCAAGGAACGCTTTCCCGAAGCGGGATTCGCGTGTCTCCACAGCGAGCTGGGCGAACCCGCGCGCGCGCGGAACTTTCGCGCGGCGGCGTCCGGGGATGCGCGCGTCGTCGTGGGAACGCGCCTCGCCGTTTTCACGCCGCTGCCCGAACTCGGGCTGATCGTCGTCGACGAAGAGCACGACGCCTCGTTCAAACAGCAGGACGGCGTACGCTACTCGGCACGCGACCTCGCGGTTTTCCGGGCGAGCGAACGAAAAATCCCGATCGTGCTCGGATCGGCGACGCCGTCGCTGGCGAGCTGGGCCAACGCGACCGACGCGGCCAAGACCTCCGCGCCCCGGCGTTACGCGCTCCTGAGCCTGAGGGAACGCGCCGTCAAAAAAGCGCGCCTGCCCGAAGTCCGATGCATCGACACGCGAAAGGAAAAATTGCGCGAAGGACTCTCCGGCGCGCTGCTCGCGGCGATCGACAAGCGTCTGCAAAACGGAGAACAAAGCCTGATCTTCCTCAACCGCCGCGGCTACGCGCCCGTGTTAGTGTGCGCTTACTGCGGCTGGGTCTCGCACTGCGAGAGGTGCTCGGCGAACCTCGTCGTGCATTTGGCCGACCAGCGGCTACGCTGTCACCACTGCGGCGGAGAACAGCGCATCCCCAAAGCGTGTCCGGTATGCGGCAACCAGGACATCCAGCCCTTCGGTCGCGGAACGCAGCGCGTCGAAGCCGCGCTCACCGAATACTTTCCAGAAGCGCGCATCCTGCGGATCGACCGCGACTCGGCGCGCAGCCGCAAACAATGGGAAGCCTTCGTCGAGCGGATCACCGCCGGAGACGCCGACATCCTCGTCGGAACGCAGATGCTTGCGAAGGGGCACGACTTCCCCGGCCTGACGCTCGTCGGCGTCCTCGGCGCCGACGCGGCGCTCTTTTCAGCCGACTGGCGCGCGCCGGAACGGCTGTTCGCGCAACTGATGCAGGTCGCCGGCCGCGCGGGGCGCGCCGAGATACCCGGCGAAGTGCTGATACAGACGCAGTTCCCCGACCATCCGCTCTACGCGGCGATCACGCGGCACGACTACCCGTCGTTCGCCGACGCCCTGCTCGAAGAACGCCGGCAAGCCGGATTCCCGCCCTACGCCTACCAGGCGATACTGCGCGCCGAAGCGCCGCGCATGGCGGACGCGCTCGCCTTCCTCGCGGCGGCGAAGGAGAACGCAGAGTCTCACAAATCTCTCAAATCCGGCGACCCTCGCGAAGGCGCCGCCGAAAACGTCTTCGTCTACGACCCCGTCCCGATGCGCATGGCGAGGCTCGCCAATCTCGAACGCGCGCAACTCCTCGTCGAATCGCCCTCGCGGCGGGCCTTGCGGGACTTCCTGCGCGTCTGGCGCATCGCGGTCGGCGCGATCAAAGCGCCGCACCGGCTCCGCTGGCACCTCGAAGTCGACCCGCAGGAAGTCTGAAAACTCAAGACCCGCGTTCGGCGTCGCTCTTCGGCGTAGCGGCGCCCTGAACCGGCGCGAGCGCGGCGAAATAACTCAATTCCTCCTCGTCCATCGGGCGGCCGCAGCCGACGCAACGCCCCGCCTCGTCGGGCTTGCAGACGCCGACGCAACGGTAATCAACGGTGTTCTCATCCATGGCATCGCTCCTATCGAATCGAAATTTCGGGCAAAAAGCATTCAACCGAACATATTAGCCCGGTGAGCGAATTCGTCAATCGCTTTGAAGCGAGGGATTGGCGCAGAGTGAGTGTGCACCCTTTTCCCCATTCCTTTTCCCCTATGGGACGGACGCCCAAAAAAATGGGCGGAACGGTTTCCCGTTCCGCCCGGAGCATCGGAGATCAGAGACCGTTCCGCGCCTTGCTTTCCTGTTCCTGCTGCCTGAACTGGTTGAAACGCGGGAGGAATTTGTCCCAATCGATGATGTGCGAGTCGAGTTCCGGCCCGTCGACGCAGGCGTGCTTGCGGACCATCTTTCCTTCGAGTTCGACGGGCACCATGCACGCGCCACACATCCCCGTGGCGTCGACCATGATCGAATTGAGGCTCGCGACGGTCTTTACGCCGTAGGGTTTCGTCATGTCGCTGACGGCGCGCATCATCAGCGGCGGGCCGATCGTGACGACTTCGGCGAGTTTGCGCCCCTTGCTGACGCAGCCGGCCTTGAGCATCGCTTCGAGCGGCCCCGTCACGAAGCCCTTGACGCCGAAGGTGCCGTCGTTGCTCGTGTAGATGATGTCGAGCCGGTCGCCGAACTCGGCTTTCAATCGACCGACGCGCTCGTCGTCGCCCGTCCAGAAGAGGAGGTCGGCGCTGCGGAAGCCCGCGATCAGCGTGACGTGATTCCCGACCCGCAGATGCTCGCGCATGATCGGGTAGACCGGCGGCAGGCCGACGCCCCCTGCGGTAAACACGACGGTCTGCTTGCCTTCGTAACGGTGGACTTCGCTCGGCCGACCGAGCGGCCCCGCGATTCCGGCGAAGGCGTCGCCGACCTTCATCTGGTTGATCCGCGTCGAACTCGTGCCCATCGACTGGACGACCATGCAGATCGTCCCCGCGTCGGCGTCCCAGTCGGCGAGCGTCAGCGGGATCAGTTCGCCCGTCGGCCACGGCAGGACGCGAACGAATTGTCCGGCGCGCGCCGCTTTCGCAATCAGGGGCGCTTCGACGATGTATTCGACGATATTCTGCGCGAGTTCGACTTTCTTCACGATGCGCTGCGGCGCCATGCCGAGTTCGGCGTAGTGCTTCGCGCCTTGCACCATGCCGCGAATGCGTTCCGCCGGTACGTCGAGGTCGCCGACGATTTCACGCGCGGCCGCCTGGCCGTCGCCCGCCGCGCGGATCGCCGTCGCGCCGCCGCGCGCTGCGTCGCCGCCCGAATAGACGCCATCGAGCGAAGTTTTTTGCGATCCCGCCCCATCGACGGCGATGCTGCCCGCGCGGGTTGTCTTGAGACCCGGTTCCGAGTCCTTGATGATCGGGTTCGGCGTGTTGCCGAGCGCCATGATGACGAGGTCGACCTTCATCGGCTCGACGCGACCCGTCGGGTCCGGGCTGCGGCGCCCCGACGCGTCGGGTTCGCCGAGCGCCATGACGTCGAGCATCGCGTGCGTCACGAAGTTGGTCTTTTCGTCGCCGACGAATTCGCGCGGCGCGCGGAGTTCCTTGATCTGGATGCCTTCTTCGATCGCGTGGTGCAGTTCTTCGACGCGGACGGGCATTTCGGCGCGCGTCCGGCGATAGACGATCGTCACCGTCGCGCCCAAGCGGCGCGCGGTGCGCGCCGAATCCATCGCCGTATTGCCCGCGCCGATGACGATGACTTCCTTTCCGCGCGTCGCGGGGAGCGGCGTCTCAAAATCCTCGCGCAAGCCCTGCATCAGGTTGACGCGCGTCAGGAATTCGTTCGCCGACATGACGTTGATCAGGTGCTCGCCGGGGACGTTCATGAAGCGCGGCAGGCCCGCGCCGGAACCGACGAAGACCTTCCAGAAGCCCGCGTTTTTCAGGTCCTGGATCGTCGCCGTCTTTCCGACGACGAAGTTCGTGATGAACTTCCCGCCGAGCAGCTTGATTTTCTGGACGACGTCGTCGATCAGCTCGTTCGGCAGCCGGAATTCGGGAATGCCGTAGCGGAGAACGCCGCCGAGCGCGTGGAAGGACTCGAAAACGGCGACCGGGAAGCCTTCCGCCGCGAGCAAATACGCGTTGATCATCCCCGCCGGCCCCGAGCCGACGATCGCAACGGGCGGTTTTTCCGCCGTCGCCCAGGGGTCGGGAAAACCGGCGAAGCGCTCGGCGATCGCGTCGGGGTTGACGAGTTTTTCGCGCTGCGGCAGGAACCACTCGATCTGCCCGATTTCGATCGGCCGCTTGGCGTGCGTACAGACGCCCTGGCACTGGAGTTCCTGCGGACAGACGCGCCCGGTGACGTTGGGCAGCGGGTTGCTGCTCTCGATCAACTGCATCGCTTCGCGGAAACGCCCGGAACCCATGAGCGCGAGCATTTGCGGGATGTGAATCTTGACCGGACAGCCGCCCTTCGGGTCGGGCCGCCCCGGAATCCTGAGGCCGAGTTCGCAGGGGCGGTCTTCGCACTGCTTGTCGCGCATGGCTTCGAGCCAGACGAAAAGATCGACTTCGCGCATGCTGTAGCCTTGCGTCGTGTAGCCGATATAGCCTTGGTTGACGAGGCCAAAGTCGCGCGAGCGCTCTTCGGGGTCGCGGATGAAGGGCGGGATGTAAGTCGTCGCCGGCCAGTCTTCCGACAGGCCTTTCAAGACCGGGTAGCGGTCCGAGAGGTGGCGGTCGATCGCGCGGACGAACTTGCGCTTCATGCCGAGCGGGACACTCCAGAGGAAACGCATCAAGAGCTTGCTCGTATCGTCGTCGTCAAGCAAGGCTTGCCAGAGCTTCCGGGTGAAGTCCTCGCCAAGTTCGGCTTGCCTGAACTCCCACGCGACGGCCTCCACGCCGTCGGAAATGAAGAGTTCGCGGAAAGCCTGCGGCTTGTCCTTCAGGCGGCGCTGCAGGAGCGCCATCTGATTGTGGAAAGCCTCGACCGCCGGGGTCTGTTCGAGCGCGTCGATCTGCGTCCGCGTGTCCTTCAGGACGACGCCGGCGTCGAGATAGCGCGAGAGCGCGTCGCGCGGCGCGCTGGACAGCGATTCTTGCGCGCTCATCGAATGATCTCCGCGTCGCAGTTCGCCGCGACACGCCGGATGCGGCTCTGGAGTTCCGGCGTCAGGGCAACGCGGGAAAGCGCGCCGGGAATCAGGTGCGCGACCTCGCGCGCCTGCCCATCGACGGCGATGCGCGTTTTTTCGAACAGTTCGGGAAGGTCCTGATAGCAGGTCTTGCAATTGGTGCATTTGACCTCGTCGGCTTCGTCGTACTCGAAGACCGCTCTGACGTCCGAAGCGGGCGCTCCCGCCTCTGGCCGCGCCGCCGGCGCGGACGCCGGAGCGCTCGCCGACGCGATCGGGATGAAGTTCCCGTTCGCCGGGGCTTTACTCGAAACGGCGAGTTCCGACATCGTGCGCGCGAGCGCGTCGAGCGAGGTTTCGCGCTCTTCCTGAAGCGTCTTGACGCTCGCCTGGAGCGCGGCGACGCCGGCGCTGTATTCGGCGCTCATCTTCGAGACGTGCTGACCGTCGAGGTACTGGAGCAGAGTCCAGAACTTGCGGCGCTCTTCGACGAGCGCGACGATCGCCGGGGCGACCGCGAGGCGGACGAGACGCTTCTTGTCGTCGGTCGAATAGACGAAGGGCGTTTTCCCTTGGCGTTGCGCGTCGTCGAGGTCGATGAATTCCTCGATGAGCACCGCGTCGGTCGCGCTGTCGGGCAGTTTGCGGAACTGCTTCTTGAAGCGGCCTTCGCTGAGCGCGAAGCTCGCCGGCGTCAGGGCGATCGTCAGGAATGCGAGCTTTCCGTCGCCGTCGATGTATTCGAGCTTCGAGGACGCCCAAGCCTTCTTCGGCTCCGGGTTCCCTTCGAGCGAGAACCAGTCGTGGATGCTTTTACCCCGGCGCGGGTCGTGCACGAAGGCCGGACTCATGCGGCTTTCGACCGCGAGCCTCGCCTGCCGCGCCGACGCGTTGTCGGCGATTCCGTGCTCTCCCTGACACGGCGTGTAGACGTCGAAGAGCGCGGCGCCGTCGGTATAAGTCAGGAATTCGAAGGCATTTTTGAGGAAATGCCCCTGGAGCGACGTGCAGGTCGAGCAGACGAAGACGTTCGAGTGGAAGGCCGCGATGAGGCCAAGCTCTTTGCGCGACTCGCGCTTTCCGCTGTACGCCGCGCCGACGCGCGCGAGGTCCGAATCCTGACCGATGTAGCTCGATGTCGAGGCCTGTCCGCCCGTATTCGAGTACGCGCCGGTATTCAGAATGAGCATCTTGATCGGCGTCATGCTCGCAAGGATTCGGGAGAGCGCGCCGAAACCGATGTCGTAAGAGGCGCCGTCGCCGCCGATCGTCAGTACCGTCGGCACGAGGCGCAGCTCGTCGAGCGTGAATTGCGACCACAGGAGCGTTTTGAGTTCGGCGTCGTGTTTTTCGGGGACGTAGGCGTCGTCGAGTTCGAGGCGCGCGATCCGCAAAGCGCGAACGTCGGCGGCGACCTGCGAAGCGACGCCTTCGAAAATTCCCTTGGCGAGCGGCTGCGCGTCCTGGAAGAGGCTGTTGACCCACGGCGTGTTGAAAGGATTGAAAGGCGCCGTCGAGGCATACACGCTGCTACACCCGGTCGAATTGGCGACGATCGTCCCGGAGGGGCCGTTGCCCGTCGGGCCGCCTTCGAAGAAATAGAGACGTTTTTCGAGCGTCGCCGCGAGGTTTTCGATATGGTCAAAGCGCTTTGCGTCTTTTTTCGAAAGCGATTTTTGTTTTTCCCTGAGCGCGTCGGTCAGGTTTTCGAGTTCCTCGATATGCGCTTGGCGGCGGCGCGAGCCGATCGCGTGGCTCATCGCAAGAATCATCCGCGTCGCCGTCACTTCGCCGCAACCCCGGCAGGCGCCGTGACCGCCGGTCGCCGCGTAGTAATTCGGGCGATCGAGGAAAAGGCGCTTGATGTCGCCGGTGCTGTGTTCGAGCGCGCGGTCGATGAAGCGCGCCGGCGTTTCGGGGAGGTTTGCCATGAACTCGAAACGTGCCTGCATCGCTTCGAGGACCGAATCGTCCTGGTCGCGTGGCTTCAAGGCGCCGGGACCGCAAACGTCGACGCATTCGAGGCAGCCCGTGCATTTCCACGGGTCGACGGTCACGCTGAAGAGCGCGCCGCCGCCGGGTGCGGCTTTTTCCTCGGCGTCGAAAAACGGCCGGGTTCGCGCGACCGGGTACGCCGACAGGACGTCGACGAGCTTCGTGAAATTCGCCAGCAGGACGGGTTGCCTTGCTGGCAGACGCGACGCGGCTTCGGCGACGAGTTCGTGGAAGGCGTGCGCGCCCTTGCTTTGGCGGTAGGCTTCGCGCACGGCCTCGGCGACGGGGTAGACGTGCGCGCGCAGGGCTTCTTGTTGCGCTTCGGGAATCTCGAGCGCGCGGATTCCCTGGAGCAGGAGCGCGTGAATCTCGTGGACCGTGCAGGGGATCGCGGCGTCGGGACACACGAGCGTACATTCCATGCACGCCGTACAGAGATTGGGGTCGTATTGCGGCGCGGCGCGGCGGAAAAGTCCCTTGTCTTTCAGACCGCCGGTGCCCGGCGGCATGAACATGCCCGCGCCGGGAAGCGCGGGCGCTTCGCTGATCGTCCCGTCGCGGAAAGGTCCGGCGAGAATTTCGTTGAAGTATTCGTTGTCGAAGAGTCCCGCCGTCTCCGAGGCGCCGGGCAGCCGGCACATCGACGCCGACAGCGAGACGTTGCGGAGCATGATCGGCGCGGGTTTGGCGTCGATCTTGGCGAGGTTCGCCGACGTGTAATCGACGCGGTGGGTCGATTCGACCCCTTCGTGGATGATTTCCATATTGCTGTCGACGACCGTCGCGCCCTTCGCGCCGAATTTCTTGGCGATCTGCTTGCGGACTTTTTCGAGGACAGCCTCCGCCGAGGCGCCCGCCGAGACCTGGGCGACGTGGCCGACGACGGCGCCGATGAAGGCGATGCCCATCATGCGGGTCGCAAGCTCTTCGGTCGGCGCGTGGCGCTTGGCAACGCCGAAAGCGTCGATGACGAAGAAGTTGATCTTCTTCTCGCGGATCGTTTTTCTCGCGTGCTGCGGCAGATGTCCCCAAACGTCTTCGGGGTCGGCGTTCGATTGCAGGATGAAAGTCCCGCCTGCGGCAAGCCCACGCAAGGGGTTCGCGTGGCTGAATACACGGTGGTCGGGAGAAATGACGACTTCGACGTCTTCGAGTTCGGCGTTCGTGATCTTGATCGGTTCCGCACTCAGGGTGATGTAGTAATTCGTCGGCGCGCCGCTTTTTTCCGAACCGTACTTCGGCGCGGACTTCGAATGCATTTCCAGCGCGCCCGCGAGGATGTCGGTCAGGAGCTTGCCCGACGCGATCGTTCCGTAACCGCCGACCGAGTGGAAGCGGATGCGGAAGGCCTTTTCGGGAAGCAGCCTCGGATTCTCGCCGGTTTCCAGCGCCATCTTCACGGTTTCCGGGTAGGCTTTTTTCAACTGCTTCTGCATCTCGGCCATGCGTGGCGAGAGCGTCGCGGGGTTCGAGAAGAATTGCGAACCCAGGTAGATGAAGGGCGCGCTCTTTCCGTCTTCCATCGCCTTGAAAGCGGCGATCAGGTGGCGCGGCTGGAGGTCGTGTCCGCCGAGTCCGAAGATCGCCGTCGTGACGCGCGGCAGCGCCTTCAGGGCGGGAATGCCTTCGTGGCGCGGGTGTCCGGCGTGCGCCTCGCCGTTTTCGCGCGCTTTCACGAGGGCTTGCGACACGAAACTCGCCAGCGCCGTCTGTTCGGAACGTTCGAGAACCATAACCGCTTTCTTGCCCTCGATGGCGGCGATGATTTCGGCTTCGGGGAAGGGCTGGAGGAGCTTGACCGACGCGACGCCGACTTTCATCCCCTGCCCGCGCAGGTAAGTCACGACGGCTTCGACGTCGTCGGTCACCGAACCCAGGCCGATCATGATCGTTTCGGCGTCGTCGCACATGAAAGCGCGCACCGGCGCGTACTCGCGTCCGCTCAGGGCCGAGTATTCGGACATCGCCTGACGGATGAGCGCGGGAGCGTCCTTGGCGAAGTGCGCGCGGTGGTCGGCGGCGCCCGCCTGGAAGTCGGGCTGGTTCTGGACGACCCCGGTCAATCCGGGGTTATTGACGTCGACGTAGGCGGGAACGAGTTGGCGCGTGCCTTTTTCGTGCGCGTTCAGCCATTGCCGCCGCCATTGCGGACGCAGCGCTTCGGGCAGGTTGTCCTGCGTTTTCGGGAGGAGCTTGCCTTCGGCGTCTTTTTCGACCTTGTCGGCGTTGGCGTCGAGAAAGTCTTGCAGCGCCGCGCGCCTGGAAGGGTCGATCTCGGCCTGGTGGCGCGACAGATACTGCTTCAACTGGGATACGCGGCCCTTGGCGCCGTAGAGGATTTCCTGCGGGAGCGTCGGGGAGGCGATCCGGCTCGACGGGTCGCCGAGGTATTCGCGCAAAAGCTCGGCTTCGGGGAGCAGGGTTTCGCACATCATATGGCTCGTCGCAAACCCGTCCATCGCGTTTGCGACCGGGATCATCGAGAGCGACGACGCGCGGTAGGCGATCGCGGCGAGGTCGGCCGCTTCCTGCGGATTCGAGCCGAAAAGGATCGTGTAGCCCGCCGGCAGGAGCGAGTAAACGTCGTCGTGACCCGCCATGACGTTCAGCGAATGCTTGGAAACGACGCGCGCCGCGACCTGGAGGACGAAGCCGCCGAGTTTTTTCCCGGCCGTGACGTAGTGCGATTCGATCCCGTACAGAATCCCCTGGCTCGACGAGGCGTTCGAGATGAACTGCCCGCCCGGGAGCGTCGCGCCGAGCGCGCCGGTCTGCGCCGAGTGTTCGCCTTCGGGTTCAAAGAAGAACGGGTGCTTGCCCCAGACGTTGACGCCGCCTTCCGCCCGGTAGGCTTCGTACAGTTCGGCGATTTCGGTCGAAGGCGTGATCGGATAGCCGATGACGCCGCCGCAGACGTTTTGCATGACGTGGGCCACCGCGCCGTTCCCGTTGATGACGCTCGGAATTCCTGGGTATTTCGCTTTCTTCATATTAAGTTGAGTATCCAAAGAAAAAGTACAGAACCATAGGGCAAGCCATAGATTACTACCCTCCCGATCCCCGATCTTGCGGGGACAAGCAAATCTCCGGCGCCAATCGTCGCCAGGAAACGAAAAAATTCCCTTACTTTACGAAACAGGGAGAAGAGAAGCGTATTTTTGTTATTATGATATTGCGATCTTACCGCCGCTTGGGACTTCAAACGGCGAAACCGAGAGGGCGGCGCTGCTGTTGGCGGCCGCGCCATCCGGTTATACGACTTCGAGGTGTGTGGTCCCCGAAGTCAGATCGCGATTCTTGGTTTCCTTGCCTTCCAACTTGATCCGCAGACGGAGGTCGTTGATCGAGTCAGCGTTACGCAAGGCTTCTTCATACGTGATGTTACCGGCTTCGTAGTGATCGAACAATGCCTGATCGAAGGTTTGCATGCCGAGCGAACGTGATTTTTTCATGATTTCCCGGATTTCCGGGATGTCGCCCTTGAAAATCAGGTCGGAGATCAGCGGCGAATTGAGCATGATCTCGATCGCGGGAACGCGTCCCCGACCGCTCTTTCTCGGCAGAAGGCGTTGCGAAACGAGCGCACGGAGATTCAGCGAAAGGTCCATCAGAAGCTGCTGACGACGGTCTTCCGGGAAAAAGTTGAGAACCCGGTCGATCGCCTGGTTCGTGTTGTTCGCGTGCAGGGTGGCGAGGCAGAGGTGGCCCGTTTCGGCAAAGGAAACCGCGAAATCCATCGTCTGACGGTCGCGGACTTCGCCCATCAGGATCACGTCGGGCGCTTGGCGCAAGGAATTCTTCAGCGCGTTTTCCCACGAATCGGTATCGACGCCGATCTCGCGTTGCGTCACGATGCAGTTCTTGTGCTGGTGCGTGTATTCGATCGGGTCTTCGACGGTGATGATGTGACCGTAGCTGTTGACGTTGCGGTGGTCGACGAGCGCGGCGAGCGACGTCGTCTTCCCCGTTCCCGTCCCGCCGACGAAAATGACCAGGCCGCGCTTGATCATTGCGATGTCCTTCAGGACGGGCGGAAGGCCGAGCGAATCGAGCGTCGGGATCGTCAGGTTGATCGTCCGGCAGACGACGGCGATGTGCCCCTGCTGCCACAGGACGTTGACGCGAAAACGGCCGATCCCCGACGGCGAAATCGCAAAGTTGCACTCCTTCGTCGCCTCGAATTCAGCCGCCTGACGGTCGTTCATGATCGAGCGCGCGAGTTCGGCCGTATGCTGCGGCGTCAGCGCCTGGTCGGAGACCGGCAGGATCTTTCCGTCGACCTTGATCGCCGGCGGAAAGTGCGACGTGATGAAAAGATCCGAACCGTTCTTCTGCTGCATCAAGCGCAGAAGGTCGTGCATGAAATTCAGGGCCTGGTCGCGTTCCATGATGTTTTAGTCGCACTCCAATGTCGTTTGTTTGTTTATTTCATCCACGTCCGATCGCGCCGGACGACAATGCGCTTGAAGGGGGCAATCCCCAAGCGCATGATTATCCCCCTGTAGGCTGATGTTTCCAACCGGGAGGGTCTCAAGATCAAAGCGCCGTTCGCGTCAGCCCGGGAAAATATCCTTGTTCGTCGCCTTGCTGCGCGCTTCTTCAAGAGACACGGCGTTGTGGCGGACGAGGTCGAGCAGATTCTGATCGAGCGTCTGCATACCGAGTTGCGCGCTCGTCTGAATGACCGAATACATCTGCGCGACCTTGTTTTCACGGATCAGGTTGCGAATCGCCGGCGTCCCGATCATGATCTCGTGCGCCGCGACGCGGCCCATGCCGTCTTTCGTCTTGAGCAGGGTCTGCGAAATGACGGCGCGCAGGGATTCGGAAAGCATCGCGCGAACCATCTCCTTTTCAGCGGCGGGAAAGACGTCGACGATACGGTCGACGGTCTTGGCGGCGCTCGAGGTGTGCAGGGTGCCGAAGACGAGGTGGCCCGTCTCGGCGCCCGTCAGCGCGAGCCGAATCGTTTCGAGGTCGCGCATTTCGCCGACGAGGATCGCGTCGGGGTCTTCGCGCAGCGCCGACTTCAAGGCGTTGCCGAAAGAAAGCGTATGCGGCCCGACCTCGCGCTGGTTGATCAGCGACTTCTTCGATTCATGAACGAATTCGATCGGGTCCTCGACGGTCAGGATGTGCGCGTGGTCGGTCTCGTTGATGTGGTTGACCATCGCCGCGAGCGTCGTCGACTTGCCCGAACCCGTCGGTCCTGTGACGAGAACGATTCCGCGAGGATATTCGGCGATGTTCCTGAAGATCGACGGACAGCGAAGCTCTTCGAGCGTCAGGACTCTCGTCGGGATCGTCCGGAAAACGGCGCCCGCGCCACGGTTCTGGACGAAGGCGTTGACGCGAAAGCGCGCAAGGTTCGGAATCTCGAAGGAAAAATCGCATTCGAGCGTTTCCTCGTAGTGCTTGCGCTGGCCGTCATTCATGATGTCGTACACCATCGAGTGTACGTCCTTGTGGTCCATCGCGGGCAGGTTGATGCGCCGAATGTCGCCATTGACGCGGATCATCGGCGGCAGTCCCGCCGACAAATGCAAATCGGACGCCTTGTTCTTGACGCCGAAAGCGAGTAACTCAGTAATATCCATCAGGGATCGTCCTCAACGCGGGTCAGGATGCAATGCTATACTTGAAAACCTCTAGTTTACACCGGATTATGATTTCAATCTCCCGCAACCTGCAATCCGTCCGCGCGCGCATCGCCGACGCCGCCCGAAAATACGGGCGCGACCCCGCCGGAATCGCGCTGCTCGCGGCGAGCAAAACGTGGTCGGCTGAACGCATCGCGGACGCCGCGCGCGCCGGACAGAAAATTTTCGGTGAAAATTACGTCGGCGAGGGCGTCCCGAAAATCGCCCAACTCGCGCCGGAGGGGCTCGAATGGCACTTCATCGGCCCGCTCCAGAGCAATAAAACGCGCCCGGTCGCCGAAAATTTCGCGTGGGCGCACTCGATAGACCGCCTGAAAATCGCCGAGCGCCTTTCCGCGCAGCGCTCCGAAGCGCTCGCGCCCTTGCAGGTCTGCTTGCAGATCAATACGAGCGGCGAAGCGAGCAAAAGCGGCGTTCCGCCCAGCGAAGCCTTGGCGCTCGCGCGCCTCGTCGTCGCGCTGCCGCGCCTCGTCCTGCGCGGACTGATGTCGATTCCAGAGCCTGAGGACGATTTTTTGCGCCAGCGCGCGGGCTTTGCCCGCTTGCGCGAACTCTTCGACGCGCTGAAAAAGGAGGGCATCGACCTCGATACTCTCTCGATGGGAATGTCGCACGACCTCGAAGCGGCGATCGCCGAAGGCTCGACGCTCGTCCGGGTCGGTACGGCGATTTTTGGGGAAAGGGAAAAAAAGTGAAAATCACCTTCCTGGGCGGCGGAAATATGGCCAACGCCCTGATCGGCGGCCTCTTGAACAAGGGGATCCCGGCGACGGACATCACCGTGATCGAGATCAACGAAGCGGGGCGCGAGCGCTTGGAGCGCGCCTACGGCGTACGCTGCCGCGCCGAGGCCAACGCCGCCGTGCTCGACTGCGATGTCGTGCTGCTTGCCGTCAAACCGCAACAGATGCGAAAAGCCTGCGAACCGCTGCCGCCCTTCCTCGACCGGCAACTCGTCCTCACGATCGCCGCCGGCCTAAGGCTCGTCGACCTCTCGCGCTGGCTCGGCGGATACGATAATCTCGTCCGCGCGATGCCGAACACGCCCGCGCTGATCGGCGCCGGAATGACGGGGCTTTTCGCCCACCCCTCGGTCTCCGAAGCGGCGCGGCGCGGCGCCGAGCGCATCATGCAGGCCGTCGGACGCGTCGTCTGGGTCGACGAAGAATCCCGGATTGACGCGATCACGGCGATTTCCGGCAGCGGCCCCGCCTACGCATTCCTGTTCATCGAAGCCCTGCACGAAGCGGCGCTCAAACTCGGCTTCAGCGAAAAGAACGCGCGCCTCCTGTCGATCGAAACCGTCCTCGGTGCGGCGAAGCTCGCGGCGCAGTCCGACGACGCCGCGAGCGTCCTGCGCGAGCGCGTCACGTCCAAAGCCGGGACGACCGAGGCGGCGCTCGCCGTCATGACGCAAAAAAACCTGAAAGACATCATCATCGACGGTGCGTTCGCCGCGTCCGCGCGCAGCGCCGAAATCGGACGGGAACTCGGCGAAAGCTGAAGTGTCATGTTTTTCGACTTCGACCCCAGCGCTTCATCGCTCCCGAAGGCGGCGGCCTCCCCGCCGATCGTGGAGAGAAGCGCACTCGACGCGCGGCGCACAAAATGATCGAAAGCGCGGTCTCCTTCCTCCTGAGGGCGTTCGTCGATTTTTTCACGGCGCTCTTTTTCCTGCGCTTTCTCATGCAACTCCGCCGCGTCTCCTTCGCCGGACGGCTCGGCGCCTTCGTCATGACGCTGACCGACTGCGTCGTCAAGCCCCTGCGCCGGGTTCTTCCGGGCTTCTTCGGCCTCGATTTTTCGAGCATCGCCGCCGCCATCCTCCTCCAGCTTTTTCTGGCTGCGGTCCTCCTGACGCTCTACGGCTACCTCCGCCTCAACTCGATCGAAACGCTCGCCGTCGTAATTCTCCGCGAATCCTTCAAAGGCTGTCTGCGCGCCGCGCTCCTCATGATGATCAGCCTGCTCCTCATCCAGGCCCTGCTCTCCTGGACGAACCCCTACTCGACGACCGGAGAGACGCTCGCGCGGCTGACGCTCCCCATCTTAAAGCCGATCCGCCGCTTCGTCCCCCTGATCGCCAACGTCGACCTCTCGCCGCTGATCGCGATCGTCCTCATGCAGTGCGCGCTGAACCTCTTATGACGAAAAACTGGTTCCGTGAAAACGGCAAAACAATAACGCTCACGCTGCACGTCCAACCCGGAGCGAAAAAAACCGAAATCGCCGGAATCCACGGCGACGCGCTGAAAATCCGGCTCGCCGCTCCCCCCGTCGACGGCAAGGCCAACGACGCGCTGATCGCCTTCCTCGCGGGGCGGCTCGGCGTCGCAAAGTCGGCGATCCTCCTGAAAAGCGGACAAAGCGCGCGCGACAAAAAACTCGAAATCGCCGCCCCGCCCCCCGACGCGCGCGAACGGTTGCTGACTGAGGACTGAGGACTGAGGACAGAAGACTGAACGGCCTTCGGCCTCAGGAATCAGGAATCAGATGTCAGGGATCAGGGATCGGAGGGGCACGGCGTGCCGTGCCCGCCGGCGGTATAGGTTGGGCTGAGGAACGAGAGCCACAACGTTCCGCAAGCGCGTATCAGGGATCAGGAGACAGAGGACAGGAGACGGGAGACAGATGAAAACCGATCGGTGTTTCAAAGCCCCTCCCCGTCGGTGACCGATCCGTAGGGGCACGGCGTGCCGTGCCCGCCGGCGGTATAGGTTGGGCTGAATGAAATGAAGCCCAACGATTCCGTATGCGTATGAATGATGGAACAGGCAGGCGGATTTCCGTATTCGTGGGTTCTCGTAGGGACACGGCGTGCCGTGCCCATCAGAGGACAGAACGGCCTTCGGCCTTTGTGTAGGTATCTGTAATCCGACGGCGGAAGTCTTGCGACATCTGACGACTGAACACAGATCACGAAGCGAGCGTCAGCGAGCGCTCTGTCTTCTATCTTCTATCTTCTGTCTTCTGTCTTAAAAGCTCCTTGAGATTGGCGAAGGGCTGCGAAGTCGCGTGCTTCACCGTCGGCGCAGAGTCGTCCGCACCCGCCTGCCGCGCGGCCTCGGCGTCGAGTTCGCGCGCGTGCTCGTTTTCGTGGCAATAAATACAGAGCAACTCCCAATTGCTCCCATCCGGCGGGTTATTGTCGTGATCGTGGTCGCGGTGATGAACGGTGAGCTGGCTTACGTTCTCGCGGGAAAATTCACGCCCGCAACGTCCGCAGACCCAAGGATGGATTTTGAGCGCCCGTTCGCGGTACCCCCGCTCGCGCGCGTGTCGGGCGCGGACGGCTTCGGCGATCAGGCGGTCTGTGCGCGCGCTGTCCAATCGAAAGACTCCGTCGAGATTTTTCGAATATTGTACGACGGTTTCGCGGAGAGACGCCTCGCTCTGTCGTTCTCGGATGAGCGGAGGCGTGGATCGAATCGGGCGCGTCTATTTTCTGAAACTGGGGGAAATAGAAACGCTCCGGGGTATGTTAGATACGCTGGTCCAGTCTCAGGAAGAGAATGACAGCCGCACCCCCGCCCAGAGCGCGCTTGAAAGTGTACTCAATGGGATATCGGGGGTCAACGAAGATTTCCAGCGCGGCGCTCCACGAAGCTTGCGACAAAAAATCCTTGGATCAAGAAAGGCGCGGAACTTGGAGCGCAGTCGCTCGCGCAAGGCGGGCTGGGCGGCTTGGGTGAAGTTCTGGGTCAGATCGCCGAATCCGGGAAAGTGACGAACTGGACGGAAGTATTTCTGGAAGTGGCTGGCGAATTCGGCGGCGCGCCGGCGGAAGTGTATGCCGCGACGCGGGAGATTTTTGCGGATCGGGACGAGAAGCGCGTGAAGACGCGCATCGCCGAAGAGACGGCAAAGTTCGTCGAGCAGTTGAACAAGCTCGCGTCTGCGGACAAGGTGCTGCAACGCGACCCGGAAACCTTCGAGAGCTTCATTCGGGAAGTGGCCGAAGACGGGCCGGTTTCACACGTCTATTTCGACGCGAAGACGCTTTATCAGGCAGGGCTTACCGAACAGCTTGCGGCCTCGTCGCCATCCGCCGCAGAGCAGTTGCCCGACGCCTTGGAGACGGGCGGGCAGATTGCAATCCCCGTCGAGGAATACGCCGCGCGGATCGCGCCGACCGAGTCCGCGCCAAGTCTCGTCGACCACATCAAGGTCGACCCGGAAGGGTTTTCCAGAGCGGAAGCGGCGGCGTGGATCGAATCGGGCGCAGCGGAAGAACTGAAGGCGGCGGTGCACTCCGCACTCCAGAGCACGGAAGAAGAAAAAGCGTTCCAGGCGTCTGCGGACGCTGTGAAAGAAACGATGAAAGCGCAACTCGACGCGGCGGGGCGCTTCGATTCAAGGATCAACGAAGCGTACGCAACGCTCGTCGGGAGCTTCTACGCGACGCAAGCGGGACGCCTCGGAACGACGCCCGAAGCGCTGTACCAGCGCGCGCCCCTGAAAGTCGTTGCGGCAGATGGAGACGCGGCTTTCGGGAAGAAGGGAAACGGTCAGAACGTGGGGATCGTTTTCAATCAGGGCGATGTCGGCGTAACAGATGAAATTGACGAGACGACCGGACTAGCGCTGAACGACGACGGGACGGTGACGGTCTATCACCACACGAGTGCGGAAAACGCGGCAAGGATTCGGGAAGAAGGCGTCCTGCGTTCTGCGGGCGAACCGGATCTGTTTTTTACCACGCGCGCCGACGCGGATACGGGATACGGCGACACGGTCATTT
>JAISAZ010000088.1 GCA_031266435.1 Accumulibacter sp. | reverse complement strand
CGGCCGCAATTCTACTTCCGGACGACCGACGTCACGGGGTCGATCACGCTGCCGCAAGACGTTGAAATGGTCATGCCGGGAGACAACGTCCAGATGACGGTACAACTGATCAGCCCGATCGCGATGGAAGAAGGTCTGCGCTTCGCCATCCGCGAAGGCGGTCACACCGTCGGCGCCGGCGTCGTCGCCAAAATTATCGAGTGATTCGTCAAACCATGGAAGCGTCCGGTCGAACGGGCGCTTTCATCGCTCTTTGGAAAAAACATGCAAAACCAGAAAATCCGTATTCGCCTGAAAGCCTTCGATTACCGTTTGATCGACCAGTCGGCGATGGAAATCGTCGAAACCGCCAAGCGTACCGGCGCCGTCGTGCGCGGCCCGGTTCCGTTGCCGACGCGCATCCAGCGTTTCGACGTCCTGCGTTCGCCGCACGTCAATAAAACCTCGCGCGACCAGTTCGAGATCCGCATCCATTTCCGCTTGATGGATATCATCGACCCGACCGACAAGACCGTCGACGCGCTGATGAAGCTTGACCTTCCGGCCGGCGTCGACGTCGAAATCAAGTTGCAATAGCTATTTTTTGCAGTTAAAATATCATGTTTCGCTGGGCGGCCAAAAGAGTCGTCCGTTTTGACGCAGTGCTCGCCGGCCAATCGCAGCCGGCAAGAGGAGAATAATCATGAGTCTAGGCCTTGTTGGTCGTAAGGTCGGCATGACGCGTATTTTTACCGACGACGGTTTGTCGATTCCAGTCACGGTGCTGGACGTATCGAACAACCGCGTCGTTCAGGTAAAAACGCCCGAAGCCGACGGCTACGCCGCCGTTCAGGTGGCCTTCGGCAAACGCCGCCCCTCGCGCGTCACCAAGCCGCTCGCCGGGCATTTCGCCAAGGCGGGCGTCGAAGCGGGGAGCCTTCTGAAAGAGTTCCAGATTCCGGTCGGCGACTTGAGTACCTTCAAGCCCGGAGACGCGATCGACGTTTCGATCTTTGCGGTCGGGCAGAAAGTCGACGTGACCGGGAACACGATCGGAAAAGGGTTTCAGGGTGGGATCAAACGCCACCATTTCAGCTCGCAGCGCGCCTCGCACGGTAATTCGGTATCGCACAACGCGCCGGGTTCCATCGGCATGAATCAGGACCCCGGCCGCGTTTTCCCCGGAAAGCGGATGGCCGGTCACTTGGGCGACGCCAGGAGAACGCAGCAGAATCTGGAAATCATCCGTATCGATTCCGATCGCCAGTTGCTCTTGCTCAAAGGCGCCGTTCCCGGCGCCAAGGGGGCTGACCTGGTCGTACGTCCTGCAATCAAGGCGGGGGCATAAATGGAACTCAAACTGATCAACGAACAGGGTGAAGAGTCCAGCCGAATGGAAGCTTCCGACCGCTTGTTCGCGCGTGAATACAACGAGGCGCTGATTCACCAGGTCGTCGTCGCCTACCAGGCCAACGCCCGCGCCGGAACGCGCGCGCAGAAGGACCGCAGGCAGGTCAAGCATACGACCGCGAAGCCCTTCCGTCAGAAGGGAACGGGCCGCGCGCGCGCGGGGATGTCGTCTTCGCCCTTGTGGCGAGGTGGCGGTCGCATTTTCCCGAATTCGCCCGACGAGAATTTTACGCAGAAGCTCAACAAGAAAATGTACCGATCGGGAATGGCTTCGATCCTTTCCCAACTCGTGCGCGAAGACCGGCTCGCCGTCGTCGATTCGATCGCCGTCGAAGCGCCCAAGACCAAATTGTTCGCAAAGAAGATCAAGGAAATGGGCTACGTCGAGCCTCTCCTCGTGATCACCGACGCGCTCGATGAAAACGTTTTCCTCGCTTCGCGCAATTTGCCCAACGTGCTCGTTCTCGAAGTCAACGAGACCGACCCGGTGTCGCTGATCCGTTTTCCCAAGGTCTTGATGACCCGGAGCGCCGTCGCCCTGTTTGAGGAGATTCTGGGATGAATCAACAACGCTTGATGCAGGTGCTGCTCGCGCCGCAGATTTCAGAAAAGGCGACCTACGTCGCCGACAAGCACGGACAGGTCATTTTCCGCGTCGTCCCCAGCGCGACGAAGCCCGAAGTCAAACAAGCGGTCGAACTGCTCTTCAAGGTCGACGTCGAATCCGTCCAGATCGCCAACGTCAAGGGCAAGACGAAACGCTATGGTCGCTTCATGGGCGCACGCAAGAACTGGAAAAAAGCCTACGTCCGCGTCAAGGCGGGTCAGGAAATCAACTTCGTTGATGGAGGAGCGGCGTAATGGCTCTCGTCAAAGTCAAACCGACCTCGCCGGGGCGTCGCGCCGTCGTCAAGGTCGTCAACCGCGATCTGCACAAGGGCGCGCCTTTTTCGGGGCTACTCGAAGCGCAGTCGAAAAAAGCGGGCCGCAACAATAACGGGCATATCACGACCCGTCACCAGGGCGGCGGGCACAAGCAACATTACCGAATCATCGATTTTCGGCGTAACAAGGACGGCATTCCGGCGAAGGTCGAACGTCTCGAATACGACCCGAACCGCACCGCGAACATCGCGCTCCTCCTTTACGCCGACGGCGAAAGACGCTACGTCATCGCGCCGAAGGGCCTCGCCGTCGGGCAACAGGTGATCAGCGGGTCCGAAGCGCCGATCAAGACCGGGAACGCCTTGCCGATCCGCAACATCCCGGTCGGAACGACGATCCACTGCATCGAAATGATCCCCGGAAAAGGTGCGCAACTCGCGCGCTCGGCGGGCGCGTCGGCGCAACTCCTTGCGCGCGAAGGCGTCTATGCGCAGCTTCGCTTGCGTTCCGGCGAAATTCGCCGCGTCCACGTCGAATGCCGCGCGACGATCGGCGAAGTCGGGAACGAAGAGCACGCGCTGCGTTCGATCGGCAAAGCCGGCGCGAATCGCTGGCGCGGAATCCGCCCGACGGTTCGCGGCGTCGTCATGAATCCGGTAGACCACCCGCACGGCGGCGGCGAGGGCAAGACGGCCGCGGGCATGCACCCGGTCAGCCCGTGGGGAACGAAGACAAAAGGGTACCGTACCCGCCGCAACAAGCGCACGACCTCGATGATCGTGCAGCGCCGTCGCAAACGCTAAGGGATAGAAGTCATGGGACGATCAATTAAAAAAGGGCCGTTTGTCGACGGCCATCTGATGAAAAAGGTTGAAAACGTTCGCGCCACGAGCGACAAGCGCCCGATCAAGACTTGGTCGCGCCGCTCGACGATCCTGCCGGATTTCGTCGGTCTGACGATTGCCATACACAACGGCAAACAGCACATCCCTGTCTACGTGACCGACAACATGGTCGGCCACAAACTCGGCGAATTTTCGTTGACCCGCACTTTCCGGGGCCACGCCGCCGGGAAAAAAGCGAAAAAATAAGGAATCGGTATGGAAACTCCTGCTGTTTTGCGTGGTGTTCGCTTGTCGGAGCAAAAGGGCCGCCTGGTCGCCGACCAGATACGCGGCCTGCCGGTCGATAAAGCGCTCAATATTCTGACTTTCAGCCCCAAGAAAGGCGCGAAAATCATCAAGAAAGTCCTCGAGTCGGCGATCGCAAACGCCGAACACAACGATGGAGCCGACATCGATGAATTGAAAGTGACGTTCATCTGCGTCGAGAGAGGCACCGTCCTGAAACGCTTTACCGCCCGCGCCAAAGGACGCGGCAATCGCATCATCAAACCGACGTCTCACATCTTTTTGACTGTCGGAAACTAAAGGGAAAGCAATGGGACAAAAAATAAATCCGACGGGTTTTCGTTTGGCGGTCACGCGGGACTGGTCCTCACGCTGGTATGCGAACAGCAAGAATTTTGCCGGCATGCTCAATGAAGACGTCAAGGTGCGAGAATTCTTGAGAGAGCGTCTGAAGCACGCCTCGGTCAGCCGCATTCTGATCGAACGCCCCGCGAAGAATGCGCGCGTCACGGTCTTTTCCGCGCGTCCGGGCGTCGTGATCGGCAAAAAAGGAGAAGAAATCGATTACTTGCGCTCGGAACTGCAAAAGATCATGGGCGTTCCGGTCCATGTCAGCATCGAAGAGATTCGCAAACCCGAAATCGACGCGCAACTGATCGCCGACTCGATCACGCAACAGCTCGAAAAGCGGATCATGTTCCGGCGCGCGATGAAGCGCGCGATGCAAAACGCGATGCGCCTGGGCGCGCAAGGCATCAAGATCATGAGTTCGGGTCGCCTGAACGGCGCCGAGATCGCGCGCTCCGAGTGGTACCGCGAAGGGCGCGTGCCCTTGCATACCCTGCGCGCGAATATCGACTACGCCGTTTCCGAAGCCTTGACGACCTACGGAATCATCGGCGTCAAGGTCTGGGTCTTCAAAGGCGAAATGCTCGGTCGGGAAGAGCAGCCGGCGTTGCCGCCCGAAGCCCCCGTGGAAGACGCGGCGAAAAGGCCGCGCCGCGTCGCCAAACCTTCCGGTGACGCTCCCGAAAAACCGAAAGGCCGCGTGAGGGTCAGGCAGGAAACCTCCGGCGCTCCGGCTTCTCCGGAAGCAAAGACGCCGGTGAAACGTGTGAGAAAGGCAGGAACGACAGATGCTGCAGCCAGCTAAAAGAAAATACCGCAAGGAGCAGAAAGGCCGCAACACGGGTTTGGCGACGCGCGGAGCCAAGGTGAGCTTCGGTGATTTCGGGCTCAAGGCGACGGGGCGAGGTCGTCTGACCGCGCGGCAGATCGAGGCGGCGCGCCGCGCGATGACGCGGCACGTGAAGCGCGGCGGCCGGATATGGATCCGCGTTTTCCCCGACAAGCCCATTTCCAAGAAACCGGCGGAAGTCCGCATGGGCAACGGAAAGGGCAATCCAGAATATTACGTCGCCGAAATTCAGCCGGGCAAGGTCCTGTACGAGATGGACGGCGTTAGCGAAACGCTCGCGCGCGAGGCGTTTACGCTCGCCGCCGCCAAGTTGCCGATCCCGACGACTTTCGTTACGCGAAGGGTGGGTTAAGACGATGAAAGCCAAGGAACTCAGTGAGAAAAGCGTCGACGAATTGGAAAAGGAGCTTCTGGAATTGTTGAAAGCGCAGTTCAGTCTCCGGATGCAAATCGCGACCCAGCAACTCAACAACAACAGTCAGGTAGGCAAGGTGCGCCGCGACATCGCGCGCGTTCGCACGCTTCTCCGCGAAAAGGCAGTGCAACAATGAGCGAAACGACAAACAAGCGTTCCCTGGTCGGGCGCGTGACGAGCGACAAGATGGACAAGACCGTGACGGTGCTTGTCGAGCGTCGCGTAAAGCACCCGATCTACAACAAGATCATCGCGCGTTCGCGCAAGTATCACGCGCACAACGAAGACAATCAGGCGAAGATGGGAGACCTCGTCGAAATCCAGGAATCCCGCCCCTTGTCGAAGACGAAAGCCTGGGTCGTATCCCGGCTTCTGGAAAAAGCGATCGCCATCTGATTCCATTTTCCAGTTCGCCCCTGGTCGACTCGCCTTGCCGTACTACCTGTACTGTCTGCGGCTCGTCTTCTCGGTATGAACGAACTGGAAAAGGGATGAGCGTCAAGCTTGTATTTTTCAACGAAAAGACTATAATAGCTAATTTTTCGCGCCCGGCGTGTCCGGGTGTTTTTCCCCGTACGGGGTCCAAGACTGACCGCTTGGGCGGGACAAGTTGGAGAGATAAATGATCCAGATGCAGACGGTTCTGGACGTGGCCGATAATACGGGCGCCCGTTCAGTGATGTGTATCAAGGTGCTCGGAGGCTCCAAGCGCCGTTACGCGGGTATTGGTGACATCATCAAGGTGAGCATCAAGGACGCCGCCCCGCGCGCCCGCGTCAAGAAAGGCGACGTGTATAGCGCCGTCGTCGTTCGCACGGCGAAAGGTGTGCGTCGCGGCGACGGTTCGCTCGTCAAATTCGACAACAACGCCGCGGTGCTTCTCAACAACAAGCTCGAACCGATCGGCACGCGCATTTTCGGGCCGGTCACGCGCGAGCTGCGCAGCGAACGCTTTATGAAGATCGTTTCGCTGGCGCCGGAAGTGCTGTAGGGGGCGAGAGATGAACAAGATTCGCAAAGGTGATCAGGTGGTCGTGACCGCCGGAAAAGACAAGGGAAAGCGGGGGACGGTCATGAGCGTCAAGGACGACCGTGTCGTCGTCGAAGGCCTGAACCGCGTCCGCAAGCACGTCAAGCCCAACCCCATCAAGGGGATGCCCGGCGGCGTGATCGACAAGGATATGCCCCTGCACATCTCGAATGTCCTCCTCTACAACCCGACGACCAAGAAGGCCGACCGCGTCGGTTTTCGCTTGATCGAGGACAAGAGCGAGAACGGCGGGAAGAAAATCACGAAGGTTCGCTTTTTCAAATCGAACGGCGAACTGGTCGAGGCTTAAGGAGCACTCATGGCGCGCTTGCTGGATTATTACAAAACGACGGTCGTGCAGAACCTGGTGAAGGAATTCGGGTACAAATCGGTCATGGAGGTTCCCCGCATCACGAAGATCACCCTGAACATGGGGGTCGGGGGCGCGGTTGCCGACAAGAAACTCCTCGAATCCGCCGTCGGCGACATGACGAAGATCGCCGCACAGAAGCCCGTGATCACGAAGGCGCGCAAATCGATCGCGGCGTTCAAGATTCGCACGGGGTATCCGATCGGCTGCATGGTGACGCTTCGCGGTCCGCGCATGTTCGAGTTTCTCGATCGTCTCGTGACGGTCGCGCTGCCGCGTGTGCGCGACTTCCGGGGGCTTTCGGGCAAGGGCTTCGACGGCCGGGGGAACTACAACATGGGCGTCAAGGAGCAGATCATCTTCCCCGAAATCGAATACGACAAAATCGACGCCTTGCGCGGGATGAACATCAGCATCACCACGACGGCCAAGACAGACAAAGAAGCGCGCGCACTGCTCGGCGCGTTTAAATTTCCGTTCAAGAATTGAGGCGAAAATGGCGAAACTTGCACTGATCAACCGAAATGAAAAACGGCGCAAGATGGTCGAAAAATACGCCGCGAAGCGCGCGGCGATCCAGGCGGTCATCAACGATGCGAAGCTTTCGGACGAAGAGCGTTTCGAAGCGCGCCTGAAACTTCAGGCCTTGCCGAGGAATTCGAGTCCCGTCCGTCTGCGCAACCGTTGCAAGCTGACGGGGCGTCCGCGCGGCGTTTATCGCAAGTTCGGTCTGGGACGGAGCAAATTGCGCGATTTCGTCATGCGCGGCGAGGTGCCGGGTATGACCAAGGCGAGCTGGTAAGCAGGAGAGAACGATATGAGTATGAGCGATCCGATCAGCGATATGCTGACCCGCATCCGCAATGCCCAGATGGCGAGCAAGGTGTCTGTCGACATGCCGTCTTCGAAAGTCAAGGTGGCGATCGTCAAGGTCTTGAAGGATGAGGGCTACGTCGACGATTTCGCTGTGCGTGAGAACGGCGGCAAGCCGCTTCTCGAGATTGCGCTGAAGTATTACGCCGGACGCCCGGTCATCGAGCGCATCGACCGGATTTCGAGGCCGGGGCTTCGCATTTACAAAGGGGCGAACGATATTCCCCGCGTAATGAACGGCCTGGGCGTGGCGATCGTCTCCACGCCCAAGGGGGTTATGACCGACCGCAAGGCGCGCGCCAGCAATACGGGCGGCGAAGTGCTCTGCATCGTCGCCTGAAGGGGAAATCATGTCGCGTATTGCCAAAAATCCGATCGCGCTGCCCCAGGGTGTCGAGGTTTCCATCGACGCTTCCGCGATCTCGGTCAAGGGGCCGCTGGGAGCGATCGAACTCGCCGCGCACCCCGCCGTCAGAGTCGAAAAGGAAGGCGAAACGATCCTCTGCCGTCCGGTCGAGGGCGCGGTCAATTCCAACGCGCTTTCGGGGACTTTCCGCGCGACGATCGCCAACATGGTGACGGGCGTGAGCAAGGGGTTCGAACGCAAACTCAATTTGGTCGGCGTCGGCTACCGCGCCCAGGCGCAAGGCGACACGCTCAATCTGACGCTCGGTTATTCGCACCCGATCGCGCACCGGATGCCCGAAGGGATCAAGTGCGAGACCCCGACGCAAACCGAAATTCTGATCAAGGGCGTCGACAAGCGTCAGGTCGGTCAGGTCGCCGCCGAGATTCGCGCGTACCGCAAACCCGAACCCTACAAGGGCAAGGGCGTGCGTTACTCCGACGAAGTGGTCGTTATCAAGGAAACCAAGAAGAAATAAGGGTTTGACGATGAATAATAAAAATCAGGCGCGTTTGCGCAGGGCGCGCAAAACAAGGCTGAAGATCGCTGAATTGAACGTCGTGCGCCTGTCGGTCCATCGCACGAACAGCCACATCTACGCCCAGGTTTTTTCACCGGGCGGCGCGAAAGTGCTCGCGACCGCGTCTTCTCTCGAAGCAGACGCGCGCAAGACCCTGGGCGGCGGCGCAAACGTCGCCGCGGCGGCGGCCATTGGAAAGCTCATCGCCGAACGCGCGAAGAGCGCTGGAATCGAGCGCGTCGCGTTTGATCGCGGCGGCTTTCAATATCACGGGCGCGTCAAGGCCTTGGCGGAAGCCGCGCGCGAAGCCGGACTCAAGTTTTGACCGCGCGCAAGAATCGGAGTGAATAATGGCAAAACCGCAGAGTAAGAAGAACCAGCAGAACGACAAGCCCGACGACGGGATGCGCGAGAAGATGATCTCGATCAATCGCGTCACCAAGGTCGTCAAGGGCGGGCGGATTCTCGGATTCGCGGCGCTTGCCGTCGTCGGCGACGGCGACGGTCGCGTCGGCATGGGCAAGGGGAAGTCGCGCGAAGTTCCGGTCGCGGTGCAAAAGGCGATGGAAGAAGCCCGACGCAAACTCGTTCGCGTCAGTCTCAAGGACGGAACCCTGTACCATACCGTCGTCGGTCGTCACGGCGCCTCGTCGGTCATGATGCAACCGGCGCCCGAAGGGACGGGAATCATCGCGGGCGGCGCGATGCGCGCGGTTTTCGACGTTGCCGGCGTGACGAACGTCGTCGCCAAGGCGCACGGTTCGACCAATCCCTACAACATCGTCCGCGCGACGCTCAACGGCTTGAAGTCCGTGAATACGCCGGCGGAAGTCGCGGCGAAGCGCGGAAAATCGATCGAAGAGATTCTGGGATAAGACCATGGCGGACAAAAAAATCAAGGTCACGCTCGTCAAGAGCCTGATCGGAACGAAGCGGCCTCACCGCGCGACGGTGAGGGGGCTTGGGCTACGCCGCCTGAACAGTTCTTCCGAGCTGGAAGATACGCCGGCGGTGCGCGGAATGATCAACAAGGTTTCCTACCTTCTGAAGTGCGAGGAACAAGAATGAAGCTCAATACGATTGCCCCCGCCGAAGGCGCGAAGCACACCAAGCGGCGCGTGGGTCGCGGTATCGGTTCGGGCCTCGGCAAGACGGCGGGTCGGGGACACAAGGGACAGAAATCGCGCGCGGGCGGTTTTCACAAAGTCGGTTTCGAGGGCGGGCAGATGCCTTTGCAGCGCCGTCTGCCGAAGCGCGGCTTCGTTTCGCTGACCGGCGCGCGCAACGCGCAAGTCCGCCTCTCGGACATCAACGCGTTGCCGATCGACGAGATCGACCTGGCAACGCTGATTCAGGCCGACCTGATTCCTCGAAACGCCTTGTCGGCCAAGGTCATACTGACCGGAGAGATTTCGCGCAAGGTCGTCCTGAAGGGCATCGGCGCGACGAAGAACGCCAAGGCGGCGATCGAAGCCGCGGGCGGCAGCGTTTCGGAATAAATTGGGTGCGTTGTGGCGAATAATCTGACACGGATCGGCAAGGAAGGCAAGTACGGCGACTTGAAGCGCCGGCTCTTCTTTTTGCTCGGCGCTCTGATCGTCTACCGCCTGGGCGCGCACATCCCCGTGCCGGGCGTCGACCCGCAGAAACTCGCCGAAATCTTCAATCAGCAGCAGGGCGGCATCCTGGGCATGTTCAACATGTTTTCGGGCGGCGCGCTGAGGCGTTTCAGTATCTTCGCGCTCGGCATCACGCCGTATATCTCGTCGTCGATCATCCTGCAACTGATGACCTACGCCGTTCCCCAGCTCGAAGCCCTGAAAAAGGAAGGCGAGCCGGGGCGCCGAAAGATTACGCAATACACGCGCTACGGCACCGTCGCACTCGCGCTTTTCCAGGGGACGGGGATCGCCATTCTGGCGGAATCGCAGGCGAACCTCGTTCCCGTTCCCGGATTGATTTTCAGGATCGTGACGGTCACGACGCTCGTGACGGGAACGATGTTCCTGATGTGGCTCGGCGAACAGATCACCGAACGCGGGCTCGGCAACGGAATCTCGATCCTGATCTGCTCCGGCATCGTCGCGGGCTTGCCCAACTCGGTCGCGAGCACGCTCGAACTCGTGAACAAGGGGGCGATGCACGCGCTGACGGCGATTTTCATCGCCGCGCTCGTCGCGGGGGTCACCGCCTTCGTCGTCTTCGTCGAGCGCGGGCAGCGCAAGGTTCTGGTCAATTACGCCAAGCGGCAGATCGGCAACAAGCTCTACGGCGGGCAGAGTTCGCACCTGCCGCTGAAGCTGAACATGTCCGGCGTCATCCCGCCGATTTTCGGTTCGTCGATCATCCTCTTCCCGGCGACGCTCAGCGAGTGGTTCGGGTCGAACGATTCGATGCGCTGGCTCAAAGACATTGCGAGCGTCCTGTCTCCCGGACAGCCGATCTACGCGATGCTCTACGCGGTCGCGATCGTCTTTTTCTGCTTCTTCTATACGGCGCTCGTCTTCAATTCGAAGGAAGTCGCCGACAACCTGAAGAAGAGCGGCGCCTTCGTCCCCGGAATACGTCCCGGAGAGCAGACCGCGCGTTACCTCGACAAGGTTCTCAAGCGCCTGACGCTCGTCGGCGCGGGCTATATCACCATCGTTTGTCTTTTGCCCGAGTTCCTGATCATGAAGTGGAACGTGCAGTTCTATTTCGGCGGAACGTCGCTGTTGATCATCGCGGTCGTTCCGATGGATTTCATGAGTCAGGTACAGGCGTACATCATGTCGCATCAGTACGAAGGACTCCTGAAAAAAGCGAACTTCAAAGGAAAAAATGGCGAAGGAAGATTTAATTGAAATGCAGGGGGAGGTCCTCGAGACGCTCCCCAACGCGACTTTCAAGGTCAGGCTTGAGAACGGTCACGTCGTTCTCGGCTTCATTTCCGGGAAGATGCGCATGCATTACATACGGATTCTGGAAGGCGACAAAGTGACCGTGCAGTTGACGCCTTACGATTTGAGCCGCGCGCGGATCGTTTTTCGCGCCAAATGAAGGAATTTCTACGCAGGAAAGTATCGAGCGGAAGGCCGGCTGCGCCCGAAGCCGAAAGGAAGGAGTGAATCATGAAAGTGCAGGCATCTGTCAAACGCATCTGCCGCAAATGCAAAGTCATTCGGCGCCATGGGATTGTTCGCGTGATCTGTTCGGATCCGCGCCACAAACAGCGCCAGGGTTGATCGGCGGCGTTCGAAAGCGTCATCCGGTCGGATATCATGAAGAATTACGCATAGCTGGGGTAAATCGATGGCCCGTATCGCAGGGGTAAACATACCCAATCATCAACACGCCGAAATCGCGCTGACGGCGATTTACGGAATCGGCCGCACCAGCGCGCAAAAGATTTGCGACGCTGTCGGCGTTTCTCGCATGACGAAAATCAAGGATCTGACGGAGACCGAGATGGATCGTCTGCGCGAAGAGGTCGGTAAATTCACCGTCGAGGGCGACCTTCGCCGCGAAGTCACGATGAGCATCAAGCGCCTGATGGACCTTGGCTGCTATCGCGGACTGCGTCACCGCAAGGGTTTGCCTTGCCGCGGTCAGCGGACGCGCACGAACGCGCGCACCCGTAAAGGGCCGCGCAGGGCCATCGCCGCCAGCAAGAAATAAGAGGATTCGAAAACATGGCAAAGACTGCAACGAAAGTTCGCAAAAAGGTCAAGAAGAACATCGCCGAAGGGATCGCGCACATCCACGCTTCGTTCAACAACACCATCATCACGATCACCGACCGTCAAGGCAACGCTTTGTCATGGGCGACTTCGGGTGGCGCCGGCTTCAAAGGCTCGCGCAAGAGCACCCCGTTCGCGGCGCAGGTTGCCGCCGAGGCCGCGGGGAGAGCCGCCGTCGATTGCGGCGTGAAAAACCTCGAAGTCCGCATCAAGGGGCCGGGGCCGGGTCGTGAATCTTCCGTGCGCGCGCTGAACGCGCTCGGTCTGAAAATTACCGCGATTACCGATGTGACGCCGATCCCGCACAACGGTTGCCGCCCACCGAAAAAACGCCGGATTTGAGGAATATACATGGCTCGCAATCTTGATCCGAAATGCCGTCAATGCCGCCGGGAAGGTGAAAAACTCTTCCTGAAAGGCGAGAAATGCTTCACCGACAAGTGCGCCATCGAGCACCGCTCGTACGCGCCCGGTCAGCACGGTCAACGCTCGGGGCAACGCCTGTCCGACTACGGCGTTCACCTGCGCGAAAAGCAGAAGATCCGCCGCATTTACGGCGTCCTCGAAGGCCAGTTTCGCAAACTCTACAAAGAAGCGGACCGCCGCAAGGGCGTCACGGGCGAGATCCTGCTCCAGCTTCTGGAATCGAGGCTCGATACCGTCGTCTACCGCATGGGATTCGCGGCGTCGCGCTGCGAATCGCGTCAGGTCGTCCGTCATAACGGCGTTTGCGTCAACGGTCGCCGCGTGAATATTCCCTCGTTCCAGGTCCGCCCCGGCGATGTCGTCGAAGTCGCCGAAAAAGCCAAGAGCCAGTTGCGCGTCAAGGCGGCGCTCGCCGCCGCGGAGTCGCGCGGTTTCCCGGAGTGGGTCGAAGTGGACGCAAAGGAAGCGCGGGGAACGTACAAGGCGCGCCCCGAACGCGGCGAACTGCCGCCCACGATCAACGAAAGCCTCGTGATCGAACTCTACTCCAAGTGATTTTGCTCGCCCGACCGGAGTGCGGCCGGAGAGGGCAAAGGACGAAGATACTATGCAAAACTTAGAACTTTTGAAGCCACGAATCATCGACGTGACGAGCCTCTCCCCTGTGCATGCGAGAGTCGTCATGGAGCCGTTCGAACGCGGCTACGGGCACACCCTGGGCAACGCGCTGCGCCGCATCCTCCTTTCTTCGATGCCGGGTTTCGCGGCGACCGAAGTGACGATCGACGGCGTTCTCCACGAGTATTCGACGATCGACGGCGTCCAGGAAGACGTCGTCGACATCCTCCTGAACTTGAAGGGCGTCGTTTTCAAGCTGCACAGCCGCAACGAAGCGACGCTCCGCTTAAGAAAGTCCGGCGAGAGCGTCGTTCGCGCCGAAGACATCGAAGTCACGCACGACGTCGAAATCGTCAATCCCGACCACGTCATCGCGCACCTCTCGGCGGGCGGAAACCTTTCGATGGAACTCAAGGTCGAAAAAGGTCGGGGCTACGTGCCGGGGAACCTCCACAAACTCATCGACGGCACCAAGAACATCGGAAAGCTCGTCCTCGACGCCTCGTTCAGCCCGGTTCGCCACGTCAGTTATTCGGTCGAAAGCGCGCGCGTCGAGCAGCGTACCGACCTCGACAAACTGATCATGGAGATCGAGACCAACGGCGTGATCGAACCCGAAACGGCGATCCGCATGGCGGCGCGCATCCTGATGGAGCAGCTTTCGATTTTCGCCGACCTCGAAGGAACCGCGGTTCCCATCGAGCGCCAGAAGCCGATCCAGGTCGACCCGCTTCTCCTGCGTCTCGTCGACGACCTCGAATTAACGGTTCGCTCGGCCAACTGCCTGAAAGCCGAGAATATTTACTACATCGGCGACCTGATCCAGCGCACCGAAAACGAATTGCTGAAAACCCCCAATCTTGGGAGAAAGTCGCTCAACGAGATCAAGGAAGTGCTCGCCGCGCGCGGCCTGACCTTGGGAATGAAGCTCGAGAACTGGCCGCCGCTCGGACTCGAAAGATAATATCACCCATCGGTCGCCGGAAACGCGAAGTCGATTCGCAAATGGAATGAAACCGCCGAACGGGAAACACAGAGGGATAAAAGTATGCGTCACCGCAATGGACTACGAAAACTCAATCGAACCAGCGAACACCGTCGCGCCATGTTCCGTAACATGGCGGTTTCCTTGCTGAAGCACGAAACGATCAAGACGACCCTGCCCAAGGCCAAGGAGTTGCGCCGCGTCGTCGAGCCGCTCATCACGCTCGGAAAGAAACCGACGCTTGCCAACCACCGGCTCGCGTTCGCGCGCCTGCGCGACCGCGCGATCGTGCTCAAGCTCTTCAGAGAACTCGGCGTGCGCTACGCGACGCGGAACGGCGGCTATTTGCGCATCCTGAAGTGCGGTTTTCGTCTCGGCGACAACGCGCCGATGGCGCTCGTCTCGCTGATGGACCAACCCGACCTTCCCGCCGGGTCTACGGGTAGCGCCGCCGAAGCGGCTTGACCTGCGCCCCAACGCGATCGAAAGCCGGACTCAAAAGTCCGGCTTTCGCGTCTTTACAAACAGAAGGACAAACGATGCCCCTTGAAAACCGCCTCGAACTGCCCGACGAGACGCCGATGCTGCGCGTCGTGCCCCTGCCGTCCGACGTCAACCAGAACGGCAGCGTTTTCGGCGGCTGGGTCATGTCGCAAGTCGACATGGCGGGCGGGCAGACGGCGATGCGGCGCGCTCGCGGACGCGTCGCGACGATTTCGGTCGACTCCTTTCTCTTCAAGTCGCCGCTCGTGATCGGCGACATCGTGAGCTTTTACGCGGACATCGTTTCAACCGGAAAGACCTCGATCAAGGTCGCCGTCTCGGTTTACGCCGAACGCAACCCCGAAAATCCGGTCGTCATCAAAGTTACCGAAGCGCTTCTGACCTACGTCGCGATCGGCCTCGACGGAAAGAAGCGCGCACTTCCTCCCGCCGATTGAATTTGTTTCCCAAGCCTTCGTCCCGACGTAGGGGCACGGCGTGCCCGCTAGGGATCAGATGTCAGGAATCAGGAATCAGATGAAAACCGATCGGTGGTTCAAAGCTCTTCTCCGTCGGTGACCGACCCGTAGGGGCACGGCGTGCCGTGCCCTATCGGCGGTATAGGTTGGGCTGAACGAATGTGAAGCCCAACGATTCCGTATGCGCATATCAGATGACAGATGTCAGGAATCAGATAAAAACCGATTTCAACCGCGAAAGGCGCGAAAGACGCGAAAGTGAAGTGTTTGCATAAATTTTCGCGTGTTTCGCGGTTCTTGTTTCCTGATTCCTGATCGGGCACGGCGTGCCCACCAGGGATCAGATGTCAGGAATCAGGAATCAGATGAAAACCGATCGGTGGTTCAAAGCTCTTCCCCATCGGTGACCGACCCGTAGCCCAACTTTAACGCCCCCAAAAAAAGTTGTTATAGAATCAATAGCTTGCAGGTACAAAAAGGCCTGTCTGGCACTACATACGTGAGTTTGCCAGGAATCTGGAAGTGAGGGAGGG